>NZ_JBQCGS010000017.1:0-18152 GCF_051955415.1 Flexivirga sp. | reverse complement strand
CGGCGTTGAGGCTGCTGGCCGACATGCCGTGCCAGCGCATCCGGGACAGCACGCGTCCCGCGGCGCGGGCCACGGCCGCGCCACCCTGCTTGTGGCCGATGTTGTCCCGCAGCCGGGCGAAGTAGCGCTCGCTGTCGGTGCTTCCCTGCGGCTCGGCCGCCCCCGTCGGCAGCAGCAGATCGATCCGCTCCTGCGGGAAGATCGCGCCGATGTGCGCGAATGCCGGCCGGCCGGCGACGAACGGGTGGGTGTCGGTCACCTCCAGGCCGAGACCAGGAGTCGCCAAGCGCAGGTGCAGGAGGCCGCGGCGGGTCGGAGTCTCGTGGACGAAGCGACGGAAGTCGCCGTCGTCACCGGCGGCCAGCGTCGAGCGATGGGCGTGCAACCGGTCGTCACCCTCGGCATACCAGGCCATCCCGCAACCGTGCGCGTGCACCGCCGCCAGCTCGCGCAACCGGTCCAGGGCGGGTGCGCCGAGCACCTCCGCGACCGTCACCGGGTGGTCGGACGACCAACCGAGCAACCGACACATGTGACCTCCGTCCCGCCGCGAAGAGCGCGGCTATCAGCCTGCTTCCATCATGCGCTCGGCGCGCTGCACGCCGACCGCCGGGTACGGCGCGCAGCCTGGCCATGCACCACAAATTCCGGGAATTCACCGATAATGAGGTGCAATCGCGCGTCGCGACGGTGACCATTCCAGGTGATGGAAGGAGGTCCCCATGTCGGTCCTGGTGCTCAACGCGGGCTACGAGCCGCTGCACACGGTGTCGGTGAAGCACGCCATGAACATGCTCTGGCGTGGGGTCGCCACCGTCGAGGAGTCACATCCGGAGCAGACCTTCGGTCCGTTCCCGATGCCGACGGTGCTGCGGTTGGTGCGCTACGTGAAGATGACCTGGGCCTACGCCAAACGCGGCGGCCTGAAGCTGACCGAGGCGAGCGTGAAGATCACCTGGGAGCAGTTCTCCCGCGGTGTGCCGACCTACAGCCAGGCGGGTGTGCTGAAGCGTGACCACGGCCAGTGCGCCTACTGCGGACAGCCGCTCGCGACGACGATGGACCACGTGCTGCCGAAGTCGCGCGGCGGCGCCACCACCTGGGACAACGCGGTCGCCGCCTGCGAGCCGTGCAATCAGCGCAAGGCCGACCGGACACCGGACGAGGCGGGCATGCGGTTGCTCTGGGAGCCGTTCGTGCCCACCCGCGAGGACCTCACCTGGTAGCGACGCAACCGCAGTGCGCGCAGCGCAGCGGACGGAACGCCCTGCACCTCGGCCAGCGTGTCGAGGGCGGCGGCGGTTGCGTCCACGCCGCACGACCGGGCGGCATGGTCGTCCGCGGACATCTCGATCAGCAGGTGGACCGCGCGCTCGAACGCGCGCGCCCCACGCAGCGACGGGAAGCAGGCGAGGTTCACGGCCGCGATCCGCAGCACCAGATGGTGGCGCCGCAGCAGGTGGCAACGCTCGTGCGCGAGCACGGTGCGCAACTGCGCCACGCTGAGGGCCTCCCGCAGCCCGCGGGTCACCAGGATCCGGCAGCCGCCGAAGCGTTCGGCCAGCGCCAGCGGGACCGGACTGTCGACGTAGACCACCTCGATGCCGCCGGCCTGCTCGCGGTCGTATGACGCCGTGCCCGCCACCAGGTTCAGCCGGCGGCGGGTGGCGCGGTCCGCGTCGGCCAGCGGCGCCGACCGCGTCCAGATCATGGCGAGCAGCCCGCCGATGACGGCAAGGCCGCCCCACGCCGCGAGCGTCAGCGCGGTCTGCTCGACCCAGGCCGACGGGTCCGGTGGCCGGGTGCCATTGCGGACCGTGGCGAACAGGGCACCGACCGCGGCAGCGACGAAAAGCATTGCTCCGGTGAGGATCAGCGCGATCCAGCAGCTGATCGCCCGGTCCGGGTGGCGCACGGCCCAGCGCTCGTTGCGCAGCGCGAACGGTGCCATCAGCACCACCACGACGGCCAGCGAAGCCAGGCCGACGACCGCGCCGAGGGCACCGATCACGACTCCCCCAGCACCCGTCGCAGGACGTCCAGGTCGGCGCTGTCCAACTCCCCCGCGAAGTGAGTGAGGGCGGCAGTCCGGTCGCCGACGTGCTCCAGTGTCTCGGTCATCGAGCGGGCGGCAGCCTGCGCGTCTGTCGGTGTGCGTCGGAACAGTGCTCCACCGGAAGCCGGCGTGCGCTGCACCAGCCCCTTGGTCTCCAGCCGGCTCAGCACGGTCAGCAAGGTGGTGCGGGCCGGCCTGTCGTCGGTGAACGCTTCCCACAGGCGCCGGCTGGTCACCGGTTCGTCATACGTGCGGAGCAGGCGGAGCACCTCGTCCTCCAGTCCACCGTGGCTGCGTCGGGTCACCACACGTCCTCCCGGCTTCGGGTCGCCTGCACCTCGACGAGATACGCACGACGTACGAAAACACCGAAGCCGCCGACGAGTCGGCGGCTTCCATGATGTCGGGCTGACAGGATTTGAACCTGCGGCCCCTTGACCCCCAGTCAAGTGCGCTACCAAACTGCGCCACAGCCCGTTGCCCCTCGCGGGGCGTCCGAAACGATATCGCACGGCGGGCCGTGGCACCCAATCGGCTCCCGCTGTCGGAACCGGCTAACGGCGCCGCTTCTCCCGCACCCGCACCGACAGCTCGATCGGTGTGCCCTCGAAGCCGAACTGCTCGCGCAGCCGGCGCTCGAGGAACCGGCGGTAGCCGGCCTCGATGAACCCCGAGGCGAACACCACGAACCGCGGCGGGCGGGTGGACGCCTGGGTCGCGAAGAGAATGCGCGGCTGCTTGCCGCCGCGTACCGGGTGCGGGTGTGCGGCGACGACCTCGCCCAGGAAGGAGTTGAGTCGTCCGGTGGGCACCCGCTGGTCCCACGAGTCGAGTGCGACCTCCAGGCCCGGCACGAGCCGGTCCACGTGCCGACCGGTCAGTGCCGAGATGTTGGCGCGCGGCGCCCAGGCGACCTGACCCAGGTCGCGCTCGATCTCACGTTCCAGGTAGTGCCGGCGCTCCTCGTCCAGCAGGTCCCACTTGTTGAACGCCAGCACCAGCGCGCGGCCGGCGTCGATGACCTGTTGCACGACACGGACGTCCTGCTCGGCGATGTTGTCCTCGGCATCGATGAGCACCACGGCGACCTCGGCCTTCTCGATCGCCGCCTGGGTGCGCAGCGAGGCGTAGAAGTCGGCGCCCCTGCTCATGTGGACGCGGCGGCGGATGCCGGCGGTGTCGACGAATCGCCAGGTGCGGCCGCCGAGTTCGATGAGTTCGTCGACCGGGTCACGGGTCGTGCCGGCGACGTTGTCGACCACCACCCGGTCCTCACCGGCGAGCTTGTTCAGCAGCGACGACTTGCCCACGTTGGGCCGCCCGACGAGCGCGACACGGCGGGGGCCGCCTCGCTCGTATGCCGCCACGGCGGACTTCTCCGGCAACACCTCCAGCAGCGCGTCCAGCGCGTCGCCGGTGCCGCGACCGTGCAGTGCCGAGATCGGCCAGGGCTGACCGAGGCCCAGCGACCAGAGGGTCGCCGCGTCCAGTTCGGTCTTCTGGTCGTCGACCTTGTTCGCCACCAGCACCACGGGCTTCTTCGAGCGACGCAGCAGCTTCACGACCGCTTCGTCGGTGTCGGTGGCACCCACCTTGGCGTCCACGACGAACAGCACGGCGTCGGCGAGATCGATGGCCACCTCGGCCTGCTCGGCCACTCGCAGGTGTATGCCGCTGGCGTCGACCTCCCAGCCGCCGGTGTCCACGAGCGTGAAGTCGCGCCCGGACCACTCGGCGTCGTAGGCGACACGGTCACGGGTCACGCCCGGAACGTCCTCGACCACGGCCTCCCGGCGCCCGAGCACCCGGTTGACCAGGGTCGACTTACCGACGTTCGGACGGCCGATGATGGCGACCACCGGCCGCGCGACGCCCTCCGGCTCGTCACCGCTGCGAGGACCGTCGGCCTCGAGCAGGGCCCGGTCCGCGTCGCTGAGCTCGAAGTCGTCCAGACCGACGCGGAGCGCGTGCTCGACCGATTCGTCGGTCCGGTCGTCGGGGAAGGAATCAGACATTCCCCCATCATCCCTGACGCGGACCGGAAACCGTCATTCGGGCATCGTGGCGGTGAGCGTCAACCCGGTCTCCCGGGTGGCCGCGTCGACGTGCGACGCCAGTCGGCTGCGCAACTCCTCGGTCGCCAGGCGCAGTCGTTCGCGGCCCGGCACCCCGCGGTGCTTGGTCAGCGCGAACGGCTCGCCCACGACGACCCGCAGCGGCGCCCGGAGCCTGGGCCACGAATCCCGGCCACCGCGCCCCTTGGTGCCCAGCACCGCCACCGGGACGACACGCGCACCGGTCGCCTGCGCCAGGAACGCTGCGCCCTGCTGCGCCGTGTGTACCGCACCCGAGCCACGCGTGCCTTCCGGAAAGATCCCCAGACCACCGCCGGAGGTCAGCACCTCCCGCGCGGCGCCGAGCGCAGCACGGTCGGCGTTGTTCTGGTCGATCGGGATCTGCCCGGTCGCCCGCAGGAAGACGCCCCACGCCGATCCGAAGTAGCTGCGCTTGACCAGGAACCGCAGCGGGCGCGGAGCGAAGACGAACACCAGCGGGCCGTCGAGGAATCCGACGTGGTTGGACACCACGATCACCGGACCCTCCGTGGGCATGCGCTCGCTGTGCAGCGTCTGCACGTCATACAGTGCGTGGGCGAGGCCGACGCCGAGTCGGCGGCAGGCGTCAGCCAGCCGAGGTCGATAGGTCGGGGTCGGCATCGAGCACCTCCTTCACCACCTGGAGTACGGCGGCCACGGACTGCCGGAAGTCGATGTGCGAGGTGTCGATGGTGACGACACCGTCGGCGGCCGTGGTGAACTGCGAGACCGTGGAGTCCACGCGGTCTCGGTCCACGATCTGGGACCGGGTCGACTCGGCAGCCACCTTCAACTGCTTGGAACGACGCGCCATCCGAGCCTCCTCGCTGGCGGTCATCAGGATGCGGACCGCTGCGTCGGGCGCCACCACCGTGGTGATGTCGCGTCCCTCGGCCACGCAACCGCCCGTCTCCGCCGCGCCGGCCGCGATCAGATCACGTTGGCGTTGTGTGAGATCGGCGCGTACGGCCAGGTTGGTGGCGACTTTGGAGACCACCGAGGTGACCGCGTCCTGGCGGATCTCGGCGTCGATCAACCGCTCCCCCACACCGACCGACGGCGCGGCCGGGTCCATCCCCATCCGCAGGTCGAAGGTGCGGCAGTGTTCGGCGACCGCGTCGGCGTCGTCGAGATCTATTCGCGCGTGGACACACGACCACGTCAGCGCCCGGTACATCGCACCGGTGTCCAGGAAGCTCACGCCGAGTCGTGTGGCGACGGCCTTGGACACACTCGACTTGCCGGTCCCCGAGGGGCCGTCGATCGCCACGATCAGCGGCTTGGTCATGCCGGCCCCCTCCGCTGTCGGTCTCGGGACCCGTCCTGAGCTCGCTGCTCGTTCACCACGTTCACTCATGAACACTCCATCCCTTGTCCTCCAACACATCTCGCAGCCGGTCGACAACGGCCGGCAGCACGGAGAGCTCGACCAGGCCGACCGGTGCGCCGACCCCGTGCTCCATCCGCAAATCCTCCAGGTTGACACCGGCCGCGCCGACGTCGTGGAACAGCCTGGCGAAGGCACCCGGCTCGTCCGGGATCGGCACGATCACCGTGGCGTATGTCGCCGGGGCGGCACCGTGCTTGCCCGGGATCCGGGCGTGTCCGAGCCGGCCGTCCTCGATCAGCCGGGCGACCGCGCCGCGACTGCCCTCCGCGTCGGTGGCGTCCGAAGCCAGCCGGCCCAGCGAGCGGGCGACGGTGTCCAACTGCTCGGCCACCCGTTGCAGCACCGGCGCGACGGCCGCCGCGTTACCGGCCAGGATTTGGGTCCAGAGCATCGGATCACTGGCCGCGATGCGAGTGACATCGCGAATACCGCCACCGGACAACGCGATCGCGGCCTCCGGCAGGTCTCGCAACTGGGCGGCGACGATCGACGCCGCCACCTGCGGGACATGAGAGACGACCGCCACGGCGGCATCGTGCTCAGCGGCCGGCATCGTCTCCACCGCTGCACCGGTCGCACGCGCCAGGTGCTGCACCAGCTCGACCGCGTGCGGGTCGGTCTCGTCCTGGGGGCACACCACCCAGGTCCGCCCCTCGAAGAGGTCGGCCTGCGCCGCGACCGCACCCGAACGCTCCCGTCCGGCCATCGGGTGACTGCCGACATACCTGCGCAACTGGGCGGGGTCGACCTGCGCACGCACCGCGTCCGCCACCTGCTGCTTGACGGAGGCGACGTCGGCGACCACCGCGTCGGGCCACCGCCGCAACTGGTGTGCCACCACTGACGCGGCGACGTCCGGCGGTGCGGCCACGAAGATCACGTCCGCGGCGACCTCGTCGTCGATGCGGCCCGCGCCGAGATCCGCCGCCAACGCCTGCGCCGTCGGTGACGGATCGGTCAGCAGCACGCGAAAGCCGTTGCGGGACAGGGCAAGACCGATCGAGGTCCCGATCAGGCCAGTACCGACGATCCGAACCGTGACGGTGCTTGGTCTCGATACACCTCCCCCGCTTCGCTCCTCCGGCACTCGACCAGCGCGTGGATCGGCGCTCACAGGCCGGCCGCCTTGTAGAGTCCGGCGACCTCCTGCCGGGTGAGCGGCCGCATCTTGCCGGGGCGCAACTCACCCAGGTGCACCGGGCCGACGTCGGTGCGCGACAACGACTCGACCGGGTGACCGACCGCTTCCAGCATCCGCCGCACGATGTGCTTGCGTCCCTCGTGCAGGATGACCTCGACCAGCGCCCAGCCCGGGGTGGAGTCGACCACCTTGAACGAGTCGACCGCGACCTTGCCGTCCTCCAGTTCGACGCCGTCGCGCAACTGCTTGCCGAGCGTGCGCGGCACCGGGCCGGGGATCATCGCGACATACGTCTTGGGCACGCCGTAGGACGGGTGCTGCAGGCGGTTGGCGAGTTCGCCGTCGTTGGTCAGCAGCAGCAGGCCCTCGGTGTCCACGTCGAGCCGGCCGACGTGGAAGAGGCGTTCCTTGCGCTGCTCGACGTATTCGCCCACCGACGGCCGGCCCATCTCGTCGTGCATGGTCGACACCACCCCGAGCGGTTTGTTGAACGCCAGGTAGACCCGCGACTCGTCCAGCTGGATGCGTTCGCCGTCGACGTGCACGACCTGGGCCAACGGGTCGATGCGGACACCGAGCTCCTGCACCGTCTGCCCGTCGACCGAGACCCGGCCCTGCCGGATCAGGTCCTCGCACACCCGCCGGCTGCCGACGCCCGCGGCGGCCAGCAGCTTCTGCAGCCGCACACCGTCCGGATCGTGCACGTCCACGTAGGGCGCCTTGGGTGCCGGCGGCTGCTGCGGGCGCCGCTGCTGACCGCCGGCGCGGGTGCGTGCCGGTCGTCCCGCGCCGCCGCTCCTGCCGCCGGTGCGTCCGGCGCCGCCGGCGCGCCCGCCCTGCCCGCTCTGTCC
Organism: Flexivirga sp.; assembly: GCF_051955415.1. Lineage (NCBI taxonomy): Bacteria > Bacillati > Actinomycetota > Actinomycetes > Micrococcales > Dermacoccaceae > Flexivirga > Flexivirga sp. Next base: position 10,618 of record NZ_JBQCGS010000017.1, on the reverse strand, counting down.
GCGGTGCCCGCGACCCCGTGAGCCGCCCGGCTGTCCGCCCGACTGGTTGTTCCGCTTGTTGCCTGTCATCCGTGCCCCTGCGCAATGAGTTCGTCCACCACATCTGCATCCGGCAGGTATGGCGCCAGTGCCGGCAGTTCGTCGAGCGAGCTGAGCCCGAGCCGCTGCAGGAAATAGGGGGTGGTGCCGTAGAGCATCGCACCCTGTTCGCCCTCGGACCCGATCTCCACGATCAGCCCACGGGTCAGCAGCGTGCGGACCACCCCGTCGACGTTGACCCCGCGGACCGCGCTGATGCGGGATCGGGAGATCGGCTGCCGGTAGGCGATGACCGCGAGCGTCTCCAGGGACGCCTGGGTGAGTTTGGCTTGCTGGCCGTCCAGCAGGAACTTCTCGACCGCCGGCGCATAGTCCGGGCGGCTGTAGACGCGCCAGCCCTCGTTGATGCACCGCAACGTGAAACCTCGCTGATGCGAGGTGTATTCGCGTTCGAGATCCTCGATGATCTCCACGACCTCGGGCTCGGGCAGCTCCAGCGCGGTGGCGAGTTCGTGCGCCGTGACCGGTTGGTCGACGACCATCAGCACCGCCTCGATGGCACTGCGCGCACCGCCGGGCATCGCGTGGACATCGAACGCCGGCGCCTCCTCGGCGATCTCGTCCGCGTTCTCGTCCGCCGGCTCGGCGGGCTCCGGCTGCTCGTCAGTCATCGGCATCCTCCTCGTGCTTCGCATCCGGCGCGGTCGCCTGGTCGTTGTCGAGCTCGTCGAACTCGGCACTCACCCGGACCGTGCCGCGGTCGTCACCGGTCCAGTGCACGACCAGTTCGCCGAGCGCCTCGGGCTGGTCCAGGGTCACCGCGGCTTCCTTGTAGAGCTCCAGCAGCGCCAGGAAACGGGCCACGATCACCAGCGTCGACTCCGCATCGGCGACCAGGGACCGGAAACTGGCCTGTCGGCGGTCTCGCAGCTCGGCGATGACGATCGCGGCCTGCTCACGCACACTCACCGCCGGCGCGTGCAGGTGCGTCAGTCCGACGGTCGGCTCCGGCCGCGGCGTCATCGCGTGCGCCGCGATCCGGGCCAGCTGGTCGGGGGTGACGTTGATGATCAGCTCGGGCAGCAGTGTGGCGAAGCGCTCCTCCAGCCCGGCCTGCCGGGCCGTCATACGGCCGGCCGACGCCATCCGGTCGGCGAACTCGGCGGACACCTCCTTGAACGCGCGGTACTGCAGCAACCGGGCGAACAACAGGTCACGCGCCTCGATCAGCGCCAGGTCGTCGTCATCGTCGGCGCGCAGGTCCGGCAACAGCCGGGATGCCTTGATGTCCAACAGGGTCGCGGCGATCAGGACGAACTCCGACGCCTGTCCCAGGTCCCAGTCCGCTTGCTGCGCCTGCGCCTGGCGGATGTGTGCGACGAATTCGTCGGTGACCTTGGCCAGCGCGATCTCGGTGACGTCGAGCTTGTGCTTGGAGATCAGGCCGAGCAGCAGTTCGAACGGCCCGGAGAAGACGTCCAGGTGCACCTCGAACGGGGCCGACGCGGCGCGTCGGGTGAGTACGCCGCCGGGGACGGCCCCCTCAGAGGGGGCCTCCAGGTGGGAGTCAGTGGCCGGCTCCGCCTCAGGCGGCGCCGGTGGGGTGAGGCTCATGGTCAGGCCGCTGCCCCACGAGCGACCAGCTCGCGGGCGAGTTGCCGATAGGACTCCGCGGCACCGTGACTGGAGGCATAGGTGGTGATCGGTTCGGCGGCCAGGGTGGCGTCGGGGAACTTCACCGTCCGGCTGATCACCGTGTGCAGCACCTTGTCCCCGAAGTGGCCGACGACCGAACGGATCACGTCGCGGCTGTGCAGGGTCCGGCCGTCATACATCGTCGCCAGGATGCCGTCGACCTCCAGGCGCGGGTTGAGCCGGTCGGTCACCTTGTCGATGGTCTCCACCAGTAGCGCGACACCGCGCATGGCGAAGAACTCGCACTCCAGCGGGATGACGACCCCGTGTGCGGCGGTCAGCGCGTTGACCGTGAGCAGGCCCAGCGAGGGCTGGCAGTCGATCAGGATGACGTCGTACTCGTCGAGCACCGGGCGCAGCACCCGGGCCAGCACCATCTCGCGCGCCACCTCACCGACCAGTTGCACCTCGGCGGCGGACAGGTCGATGTTGGCCGGCAGCACATCGAGGTTGGCGGTCGCCGTGGACTGTATGACGTCGTGGATGTCGTCGTCACGGGAGACCAGCAGGTTGTAGACGGTCGTGTCGAGTTCGTGGGCGCGGATGCCCAGACCCACCGACAGGGCACCCTGCGGGTCGAAGTCGACGAGCAGCACCTTGCGGCCGTATTCGGCCAGCGCGGCCCCCAGATTGATGGTGCTGGTGGTCTTGCCGACACCGCCCTTCTGGTTGCACATCGCGATGATGCGCGCCGGACCATGGCTCTTCAGCTCGGCGGGCCGGGGAAAGGTGGGCAGCGGGCGCCCTGTCGGGCCGACCTGCTCCTTCGAACTCACTGCTCGCTCCCGTGTCACTCGTTCGGCCTCTCGGCGATCGCGGTCAAACCTATTACATCCGGCGCGCGGCGCGGGCGGGCAGGCTCGCCGAACCGGCGCGAGTCATCGTGCCCGCGGATGCGACGTGGCGAACACCTCGCGTAGTTGTTGCACGGTGACCATGGTGTAGATCTGCGTCGTGGTCACCGACGCGTGCCCGAGCAGCTCCTGGACCACCCGGACGTCGGCGCCCCCGTCGAGTAGATGCGTGGCGAACGAGTGCCGCAGCGTGTGCGGACTGAGGTGACCGGGCAGGTCGGCCCGGGCGGCGGCCGACCGGATGATGTTCCAGGCGGACTGACGCGACAGCCGGCCGCCGCGCTGATTCAGGAACAGGGCCGGGGTGCCGGCGCCCTTGGTCGCCAGCGCCGGCCGGGCCCGGGTCAGGTATGCCGTCAGCGCCGCGGCGGCATACCGCCCGAGCGGCAGCACCCGCTCCTTGCTGCCCTTGCCCAGCACCCGGACGGTCGCCGACTCGAACTCGATGTCGTCCACGTCCAGGCTGACGGCCTCGGTGACGCGCGCGCCGATGCCGTAGAGCAGCTCCAGCAGGGCCCGGTCGCGCAGCGCCGCCGGGGTGTCGCCCACGCCGGCGGCGTCCAGCAGCCGCTCGACCTGGTCCAGCGGGATCGCCTTGGGCAGCCGCCGCGGCGGTTTCGGCGGCGCGACCGCCGCGGCGACGTCATCGGGCGTGTCGCCTTCCATGGTGAGGAATTTGTGGAAGCCGCGGACAGCGACGAGGGTGCGTGCCGCCGAGGACGCGGCCAGCGGCGGATGCTCCGCGTCGCCCTCGCGCAGCGTGGCCAGGAAGTCGGCGATGTCGGGCTCCCCCACCCGTGCGGCGTCGTCGATGCCCCGCGTCGTGAGGTGGGCGGCATACCGACGCAGATCGCGCTCGTAGGCGCGCAGTGTGTGCGGTGACGCCCCGCGCTCGACGCGCAGGTGGTCCAGCCAGCCGCGCACGGATCGCTCGAGTGAGGTTGCCACGGAACGACATTCTCGCCGAGCACGTCTGCAGGGCGTGAACGGGACACGCGTGGACGCCACGGGAGATCACCGGTGAAGCTGTATGCCGCACAGGCCTCACGGGCCGGCCGCCAGGCGATGTATGACGCCCTGACGCTGGCGTGGGTGAGCGCATGGGTCTGGCTGGGCGTTCAGGTGCACGCACAGGTGTCCGGATCCGAGGACGGCGCACGACGCATCGAGCGCAACAGTGGTGAGCTGGCCAGGCAGCTGCACGACGCGGCGGACGTGCTGGCGCACACGCCGTTGATCGGTGCGAAGGTGCGCCGGCCGGTCGACAAGTCCGGGGACGCGGCGGCGGGTCTGCAGCACGCCGGCCGGCAGCTGGCCGACAACCTGGAAAAGCTCGGCGCCGCGGTGGGCGTCGAGGTCGCTCTGGTGCCGGTCCTGGTGGCGGTCGCCGGCTGGCTGGTGCTTCGGCTCGGCTACGCCCGCCGCGCGGGACGGGCCGATGCACTGCGCCGGTTACCCGGCGGGGCGGACCTGTTGGCGCTGGAGGCGCTGCGCCGCCTGCCGCCCGCGCGGCTGGCCTCCCTCGCCGACGACCCGGTGCACGCGTGGCGCACGGGTGAACCCGAGGCGATCACGGCGCTGGCCGCCGCCTACCTGGACTCGCTCGGCCTGCGTGGCGTCAGCGTCACGCAGGACTGACCCGCGGGTGCGGCGCCGGCTTCCGCGTGCCCGTACCAAACCTTCCCCAGGGGAGACTTCGGCACGCCCCGGGCCGGCATACCCGTACCAAACCCTCCCCAGGGGAGACTTCGGCACGCCCCGGAGCCGCTCGGTCAGGCCTGTTCGGGACGCACCAGCGACGGGCGCAGGTCGGCCACCGGCGGTGACCAGGACGCCGCATCCGCGGCCACCTGGTCACCGCTGCGGAGGTCCTTCACCTGGTCGCCGACCCGGTCTGCGGCGCCGTCCCCCGAGGCGCCAGGGTCGGTGCCGGGGAACCACACGAACGGGATGCCGCGCCGGTCGGCGAACTGGATCTGTTTGCCGAACTTCGCCGCCTTCGGCGAGACGAGGGTCGGTATGCCGCGGGCACGCAACGCCGCAGCCACCCGCATCGACACGTTGCGGGACGCTTCGTCGTTGACCGCGACCAGCACGGCGGCCGGCGTCTCCCGTGATGCGGTCAGCCCCTCCTCGGTGATCAGCTTGCCGAGCAGTCGGGACACCCCGATCGAGATGCCGACGCCGGGGAAGGTGCGCTTGCCGTCGGTGGCCAGGGCGTCATACCGCCCACCGGAGCAGATCGAGCCGTAACCCCGGTCGCGCTCCAGCAGCGTCTCGTAGACGGTCCCGGTGTAGTAGTCGAGACCGCGGGCGCTGCGCAGGTCCGCGACCACGACGCCCGGAGCGTGCTCGCCGGCGACCTCGATGATCGCGGCGAGCTTGGCCAGCCCCTCGTCCAACAGCTCGTGCTCGACGCCGAGCGCGCGGACCCGGTCGACGAAACCGGTGTCGTGCGTGCTGATCTCGGCGAGGGCGAGACACTGGGCGGCCTGCTGCTCGGTGCAGCCGGCCTCCCGCAGCAGCTGCCGCACACCGTCGGCGCCGATCTTGTCCAGCTTGTCGACGATCCGCAGTGTCCCGGTGACGTCGTCGATGCCGAGGCCGCGGTAGAAGCCCTCGCAGATCTTCCGGTCGTTGACGTGGATCGTGTAGTCGCCGACCGGCAGCCGGGAGAAGACGTCCGCGACGACCAGCAGCAGCTCCGCCTCGTAGTGGTCGGGCAGTGACCCGATGTCGACGATGTCGATGTCGGCCTGGATGAACTCGCGGTAGCGGCCGCGCTGCGGGCGCTCGCCACGCCAGGCGGGCTGCATCTGGTAGCGGCGGAACGGGAAGGTCAGCTTGCCGGAGTTCTCCAGCACATACCGCGCGAATGGCACCGTGAGGTCGAAGTGCAGGCCCAGGCTGGTGTCGCCGGCCTCGTCGTCGCCGGCGGCGAGCCGCCGCACACCGTAGATCTCCTTGTCGGCGTCCTCGCCCTGGCCGGCGAGCCGCTCGACGGTCTCCATCGCGCGTGTGTTGATGGACGCGAAGCCGTGCAGCTCGAAGACCTCACGGATCGTGTCGAGCACGATGAGTTCGGCGATGCGGTCGGCGGGGAGCCATTCCTGGAAGCCACTGATCGGGGTGACCTTGGTTGCCATGGGTTCGGGTTTCCTAGAGGTTCTGAAGGTACGGGTTGGTGGCGCGTTCGCGGGCCATGGTGGTGCCGGGGCCGTGTCCGGGCAGCACCAGGGCGGTGTCCGGCAGCGGGAGCACGACGTCGCGCAGCGAGCGCTGCATCGCCTCGCCGTCACCGCCGGCCAGGTCGGTGCGACCGATCGATCCGGCGAAGAGGGTGTCGCCGGACAACACCGTCGAGTCGACCTCGGTGTCCGCCGGCAGCCCGTCGGGGACCTCGTCGATGCCGAAGAGCACCGAGCCCTCGGTGTGCCCGGGGGTATGTCGCACCTCGAACGTCATACCCGTCAGCTCCAGCGCCTGCCGGTCGTCGATCGGCACCACGTCGGTGGGTTCGGTCCAGGTGGGTGCCTTCCCGAACTGCTGCTCGAACATCGACACCAGCTGCGGTCCGAGCGACGACAACGGGTCGGCCAGCCGGTAGCGGTCGTCGCGATGGATGTAGGCGCCGACCGTGCCACCGCAGACCGGCGTCACCGAGTAGACGTGGTCGACGTGGCCGTGGGTCAGCAGCACCGCCGCGGGGCGCAGACGCAACTCGGCGAGCGCGTCGCGCAGCGTGTCGACGACGCCGATGCCCGGGTCGACGACGACGCACTCCTCGCCCCGGCCGGGTGCGATCAGGTAGCAGTTCGTGCCGAACACGGTGGCGGGGAAGGACGCGGTGAGCACCCGGCGAGCCTATCGGTGCGCCGGCGGCCGCCGTGACGACGTACCAGCTGCCAGGTATCCGGTGGAAATCACCCGCGAACCCTTTAGACTGACGAGAGTTTGTCAGCTTCCTCCCACGAGCGCGCAGATCCGCCGTATGGAGATCACCGAGGAGAGCCATCCCTTGCGTCTGAACCGGACCCGGTCCGTCATCGGCGTTGCGTGCGTTGCCGCGAGCCTGAGCCTTGCCGCGTGCGGGTCCGGCAGTGGCGGTTCGTCGTCGTCCGTGGCGCTGACCCCTGCCGCGCCGTCGACCGGCACGCTCGGCGTCAGCGGCACCAAGCTGCACTGCACGACGCCGCCCAAGCCGCCCACCAGCACCACCCAGCAGAAGCTGCCGCCCCGGCAGATCGCCGAGGGCAAGACGTTCACCGCCGTCCTGCACACGAGCTGCGGCGACGTCACGGTCGAGTTGTATGGCGACAAGGCGCCGCAGACCGTCGCCTCGTTCCTCCAGTTGGCCAAGGGCTACTGGGACGACAGCCCCTGTCACCGGCTGACCACCCAGGGCATCTACGTCCTGCAGTGCGGTGACCCGACCGGGACCGGCAGCGGCACCCCGGGCTACGGCTTCGGCATCGAGAACGCACCCGCGGACGGCGACTACCCGGCCGGGACGCTGGCGATGGCCCGCACCCAGGACCCCAACTCCAACGGCGGCCAGTTCTTCATCGTCTACGCCGACACCCAGCTGCCCACCGACGGCGGCGGCTACTCCATCTTCGGCAAGGTCGTCGACGGCATGAAGATCGTCAACGCCGTTGCCAAGGCCGGCACCAACGGCCCGAACGGCGACGGCGCACCGTCACAACCGATCAGCATCCTCAAGGTCACCGTCACGGAGAAGAAGGCATGAGCGAGCGCAGCGAGCGAACAACAGCGCCAGGAGAATGGCGGGGTCCGACGAAGGAGGACGACGCCATGAGCGAACACATGTCACCCGAAAGCCAGCAGCCCACCGACGAGTCGAGCACGGCTTCGGCGGCGGCATCAGCGCCCACCCCCGCACCAGCGCCCTTTCCCGCACCGGCGCCTGCGCCGCGGCCCGCTCCCCCGTCGCCGGCGTCGATGAAACCGCACCCGCCCACCGGCGCCGCGGCCCCGCAGGCACCGGCAGCGGCACCGGCCGTGGCGAGCACCTCGGCGACATTCGGCCGGGTCGCGGACGACGGGACCGTCTTCGTGCGCACGCCGGACGGCGAACGCGAGGTCGGCTCCTACCCGGACGCCACCCACGAGGAGGCGCTCGCCTACTTCGCCCGCAAGTACGACGAGCTCGCGGCCGCCGCCAACCTGCTGCTGCAGCGGGTCGTGCAGACCGACCTGTCCGTCCACGACGGTCAGGAGGCGTTGCGGGCGCTGCGCGAGCAGGTGGCCGCAGCACATGTCGTGGGTGACCTCGCGCAGCTGGACTCCACGGTCGAGCAGACCGCGACCGCCCTCAAGGCGAAGGCTCAGGTCGAGGGTGAGGCCCGCGCGACCGCTCGCGCCGAGGCGGCCGCCCAGCGCGAGAAGCTGGTCGCCGAGGCGGAGCAGATCGCCGCCCAGCCCACCGAGAAGATCCAGTGGAAGTCCAGCACGGCACGGATGCGTGAGCTGCTGGAGGAGTGGAAGACCCTGCAGCGCACCGGCGCCAAGCTCGACAAGCCGACCGAGAACGCACTGTGGCAGCGGTTCAGCCATGCCCGCAACGGCTTCGACAAGACGCGGCGGTCGCACTTCGCCCGGCTGGACGAGCTGCATGGCGAGGTCAAGGCACGCAAGGAACGGCTGATCGCCGAAGCGGAGCGACTGGCGTCCTCCAAGGACTGGGGTCCGACCGCGACGGCGTTCAAGCGCCTGATGGGCGAATGGCGTCAGGCCGGCCGGGCGTCCCGGCACGACGACGACAAGTTGTGGGCCCGGTTCAAGGCGGCCCAGGACTCCTTCTTCGCGGCCAAGGACGAGATCGTCGCCGAGGAGAACAAGGAGTTCGAGGCCAACCTGGCGGTCAAGGAGCAGCTGCTGAAGGAGGCGCAGGCGCTGCTGCCGGTCAAGAACCTCGGCGCGGCCAAGTCCGCGTTGCACAGCATCCAGGACCGGTGGGACGCCGCCGGCAAGGTGCCGCGCAAGGACATGTCCCGCATCGAAGCGGCGATGCGCAAGGTGGAGCAGGCGGTCCGCGACGCCGAGGACTCCAAGTGGAAGAAGACGGACCCGGAGCTCGCCGCCCGTGCCCAGTCCATGGTCGACCAGCTCGAGGCGGCCGTTGCCGACATCGAGTCGGACCTGGCCAAGGCTCGTGAGGACGGCAACGAGAAGTTGGTCAAAGAGCTGGAGGATTCGTTGAAGGCGCGCCGGGCGTGGCTCGAACAAGCCCGCGGTGGCCTGCAGGACTCCACCAAGTGAGTGGGACGGAGATCGGTGCCGGCCTGATCGACTACCTCGCCGCGTCACCCACGCCGTTCCACGCCTGCGCCGAGTCTGCCCGGCTGCTGACCGGCGCCGGGTTCCGGCAGGTCGCCGAGACCGCGGAATGGCCGACCGAGCCCGGCGGGTACTTCCTGATCCGCGGCGGATCGTTGCTGGCCTGGTCGACCCGGCACTCCGCCGGTGCGACCACCCCGATCCGGATGGTCGGTGCGCACACCGACTCGCCCAACTTCCGGATCAAGCCCCAGCCCGACCTCGCTCGCGCCGGCTGGCAGCTGCTCGGCGTCGAGCCCTACGGCGGCATCATCGCGCCGAGCTGGCTGGACCGGGACCTGGGAGTCGCCGGCCGGGTCGCCGTGCGCGACGGCGCAGGGGTGCGTGAGCAGCTGTTCCGCATCGACGACCCCATCCTGCGGATCTCCCGGCTCGCCATACATCTGGACCGCTCGGCACGCGACGGTGAGCAGCTCAACCCGCAGCAGCACCTGGTGCCGCACTGGGGTCTCGGCGACCGTCCCGGGGACTTCCGTGCTCATCTCGCGCAAGAGCTCGGCGTGAGCGCCGGGGACGTGCTTGCCTGGGATGCGATGACGGTCGACCTGCAGCCGGCGGCGTTCTTCGGCCGCGACCGGGAACTCATCGCCGGTGCGCGCATGGACAACCTCGCCACGTCGTACGCCGGCACGCTGGCGCTCATTCGCGCCGACCGCGATGCTCCCGGCGCCCCGACGACCCAGGTGCTCGCGCTCTTCGACCACGAGGAGATCGGGTCGGTGTCCGAGCGTGGCGCGCAGTCAGCGTTGCTGATGACGACGCTGGAGCGCATCACTCGCACGCTCGGCGGCGACCGGGAAGAGATGCACCGCGCGCTGGCCGGCAGCGTGATCGCCTCCGGTGACATGGCGCACGCGACGCACCCCAACTACGCCGAGCGGCACGAGCCGCAGCACCGCATCGCCATGAACGGCGGACCGGTGCTGAAGATCAACACCAATCTGCGGTATGCCACGGACGCGGTGGGGGCGGCCGCGTTCGCGCTGGCCTGCGAGCAGGCGGGCGTGCCGGTGCAACGCTTCGTGGTGCGGTCCGATCTGCCCTGCGGCTCCACCGTCGGCCCGGTCACCTCGGCACTGACCGGCGTGACGACGGTCGACTTCGGCGCACCGACACTGTCCATGCACTCGGTCCGTGAGCTCGTCGGCACCGAGGACCAACGAATGTATGCCGACGCGCTCACGGCGTTCCTCTGCCCGGCGTGACCGCCGACCAGTCGGACCCGTAGACGGCGAAGATGGCCGCCGCCGGGTGGTCCGCGCGTGCCGAGCGCAAACTGTGCGCCGCGGAGTCACCGGCGGCCAGTCGGCGGTGGTATGCCGTCATCGCCTCGGCCGCCTGCTGGTCGTCGACCGGCCCGGCGGCTGCGAGCACGCTGCGGACCCCGAGGGCCAGCAGCGCCGCCGCGAGACCCAGTGGCTCCTCCCCCGGCCCGACGGCGGACCGGCCCACGTCGCAGGCGGACAGCACCACGTGATCCGGCACCTTGGCACGACCGGTGAGCTCGTGGGCGAACAGCGGCCAGTCGTGCAGGTCCAGACGGGAGAAGATCGGGCTCTGCTGGGCGTGTTCGCCGTGCGCGGCGTCGTGGACCTGCTGGGCACCGGCGAACGCGCCGAGCAGGTCACGCGTCGTGCCGTGCAGATGGGTCCGGACCTCACGTCCGGCCC
>NZ_JBQCGS010000016.1:0-14060 GCF_051955415.1 Flexivirga sp. | reverse complement strand
GCTGACCCCGGTCGCAGCAGAGCCCCGGGTCGGTCACCCATAATGGGTGGGTGACCGACCTGACCGGACGACTCCTCGTCGCAGTGCCCCGCGAGGAGTCCGAGTCGGCCGAGGACGACGTCTTCAACCGCAGCGTCGTGCTGGTTCTGCACCACGACGGGGACGGTGCACACGGTCTGATCCTCAACCGGCCGTTGGTCGCCGGGGTCGACTCGGTCCTGCCGGGATGGCAGGAGCATGTGTCGACCCCGGACTGCATCTTCCAGGGGGGCCCGGTCTCCTTGGACACCGCGCTGGCGCTCGCCGTCGCCGAGCGCACGGAGGACGAATCCCTCGGCATCCGAAAGCTGTTCGGCGATCTGTGTCTGGTCGACCTGGACGCGCCCCCGCCGATCGTCGCACCGGTTGTCGGCAGCCTGCGGATCTACGCCGGGTATGCCGGCTGGGCCGAGGGCCAGCTCGAGGGAGAGATCGAGGACGGCATGTGGTTCGTGGTCGACGCGCAGACCGGCGACGCCTTCAGCGGTGATCCCGGACAGCTGTGGTCACGCGTACTGCGCCGGCAGCGCAGCGCGATGTCGTTCGCGGCGACGTTCCCGACCGACCCGGACCTGAACTGACGAGGAGCCGGGCCCTCAGCCGTGCCAATTACACTTGGGCGGCATGAGTCCCGTTGACGATCCGGATCGGCTGTCCTCCCCGGAGGCTGCGCCGAGCACGCCGAGCACCACCACCGCGACGCTGGAGCGCACCGACGCCGAGGAGCAGTTGCAGGAGCCGGGCGACCATGAGCGCTTCGCGCACTATGTGCGCAAGGAGAAGATCATGGAGAGCGCGCTGTCGGGTGAGCCGGTGACGGCACTGTGCGGCAAGGTCTGGGTGCCCGGCCGCGACCCGGAGAAATTCCCGGTGTGCCCTACCTGCAAGGAGATTTTCGACGGGCTGCGCGCGCCGCAGGACGGCGGCGACGACTGACCTGCCCACCTCCGAGGACTGTCCGCGCCGGAGGTTAACCTGTTCCCCATATGAGTACCTCCGCCGCATCGCACCTGTCACCGGCGTTCCCAGGTAAGGCGGCGTGGGGGACCGCGGGCAAGCTACGGGCCTGGCAGGCCGCGGCGTTGGAGCGTTATCTGACCGACCAGCCGCGTGATTTTCTCGCGGTGGCCACCCCGGGCGCGGGGAAGACGACCTACGCGTTGCGGCTGGCCACGGAGCTGCTGCAGCGGGGGATCGTCGAGCAGATCACCATCGTGGCGCCGACCGAACACCTCAAGACGCAGTGGGCCGATGCGGCGTCCCGGGTCGGCATACACATCGATCCGCGGTTCACGAATGCTCAGGAGCAGCACGCTGCCGACTTCGACGGCGTCGCGGTCACCTACGCGGGCGTGGCCAGCCGGCCCGCGCTGCACCGCAAGCGCACCATGAGCAAGCCCACCCTGGTGATCCTCGACGAGGTGCACCACGGCGGTGACACCAAGTCGTGGGGCGACGCGATGCGCGAGGCCTTCGAGCCGGCAGTGCGCCGGATCTGTTTGACCGGCACGCCTTTTCGCTCGGACACCGCACCGATCCCGTTCGTGCGTTACGAGGAGGGCGCGGACGGCATACGCCGTTCGGCCAGCGACTTCACCTACGGTTACGCCGACGCGCTGCGGGACGGTGTCGTGCGGCCGGTGCTCTTCATGGCGTATGGCGGGGCGATGCGCTGGCGCACGTCGGCCGGCGACGAGATCGCCGCGCGTCTGGGGGAGCCGCTGACCAAGGACGCGACGGCGGCGGCCTGGCGCACCGCACTCGACCCGAGTGGTGCCTGGATCCCGGCGGTGCTGCGGGCGGCCGACAAGCGGCTGACCGAGGTGCGCCGTCACGTGCCCGACGCGGGCGGTCTGGTGATCGCCGCCCATCAGACTGCCGCACGGGCTTACGCGCGGATCCTGCACGAGATCACCGGCATCCGACCCACGGTGGTGCTGTCCGACGACAGCGGCGCCTCGACCCGCATCGAGGAGTTCGCGCAGTCGGAGGACCGGTGGATGGTGGCCGTGCGGATGGTGTCTGAGGGCGTCGACGTGCCGCGTCTGGCGGTGGGTGTCTTCGCCACGTCCACCTCGACACCGCTCTACTTCGCCCAGGCGGTGGGGCGTTTCGTCCGGGCCCGCCGCCGTGGTGAGACGGCCACGGTCTTCCTGCCGACGGTGCCCACCATCATGGAGCTCGCGGCGTCGATGGAGAAGGAACGCAACCACGCGCTGGATCGGCCTGAGCAGGCTGAGGATTCGATCTGGGACGAGGAAGAGGGCCTCATCGAGGAGGCCAACCGGGAGGAGAAGGCGCTCGGCGAGCTGGAGGGCAAGTTCGAGGCGCTGGAGTCCGAGGCGGAGTTCGACCATGTCATGTTCGACGCCCAGCAGTTCGGCCTGGGCGCGGTGGTCGGCAGCGACGAGGAAGAGGAATACCTCGGCCTGCCCGGGCTGCTCGAGCCCGACCAGGTCAGCAGCCTGCTGCGGCAACGTCAGGACAAGCAGTTGCGCAGCGGTCGCAAGCGGCCGACGGACGATCAGCCGGTGGCGGCCCACCGGGCCCTCGCGGCACAGCGCAAGGAACTCAACTCGCTCGTCGCGGCATACTCCACGAAGTCCGGCAAGCCACACGCGCACGTCCACCACGAGCTGCGGGTGAAGTGCGGCGGGCCGGCGCTGGACCGGGCCTCCTCCGAGGAGGTCAGTGAGCGGATCACCATGATCCGCAACTGGTTCGTCGGCCGCAAACGCTAGCTCAGCGGCCGCCGGTCTCCTGCACGAGCGGCAGGGTGCGGTGCCCGACCAATTCGGCCAGCGCAATCGTGGTCGAGGCGTGCACGACCAGCCCCGTCTCGACGATCTGGTCGATCACCCGTTGCAGGTCGGCGTTGTCCCGGGCGACGACCCGGGCCAGCAGGTCGCCGCCGCCGGTGATGGTGTGCACCTCGAGCACCTCGGCGATGCCGCGCAGATGCTCCACCACGGCCTGGCGGCCCTTGCGCTGCTGGATCTGCAGCGTGCAGAACGCCATCACCGGGTAGCCGAGCGCGGCGGCCGAGACCGTGGGCGCGAGCGACGAGATGACACCTCGCTCGATCAGCCGGTCCAGCCGCGCCTGCACGGTGCCCCGCGCGACGCCCAGCTTGCGCGACGCGCCCAGCACCCCGATCTGAGGCTGTTCGGTGAGCAACGCGATGAGTCGGGCGTCGAGCTCGTCAATGGTGGGCATGTTGTGCAGAATACTACGATCAGTACCGCGCAGATTGCGCATCATGATCAGGATGTGGCGGGCCGATTGCGGTGTGCTGTGACCGCGCGCACAGTGAGCACATGACAACGACGGTGAACCTCACGCCCGATGAACTCGCTGCCGGCCAGGACATGGAGCAGCTGAAGCAACTCGTCGGCCTCGTCGACTACGACGCCGACAATGACCCCTTCCCGGTGACCGGCTGGGACGCGATCGTGTTCGTCTCCGGCAACGCCACGCAGTCCGCGCTCTACTACCAGAGCGCCTGGGGCATGGAGCTCGTCGCCTACAGCGGTCCGGAGACCGGCAACCGCGACCACAAGTCGTTCGTGCTCAAGAGCGGCTCGATCCGCTTCGTCATCAACGGCGCGGTCGACCCGGACAGCCCGCTGGTGGAGCACCACCGCAAGCACGGTGACGGCGTCGTCGACATCGCGCTCGAGGTGCCCGACGTCGACAAGTGCATCGCCCAGGCCCGCACGGCCGGCGCCACCGTGGTGCGCGAGCCCGAGGACGTGAGCGACGAGCACGGCACCATCCGCATCGCCGCCATCGCCACGTATGGCGAGACGATCCACACCCTGGTCGACCGGTCGAAGTACGACGGCCCCTACCTGCCCGGGTATGTCGCGCAGTCCTCGACCGTCGAGCGCCGCGAGGGTCAGCCGAAGCGGCTCTTCCAGGCACTGGACCACATCGTCGGCAACGTCGAGCTGGGCCACATGGACGAGTGGGTCGCCTTCTACAACCGGGTCATGGGCTTCGTGAACATGGCGGAGTTCATCGGCGACGACATCGCCACCGACTATTCGGCACTGATGAGCAAGGTCGTTGCCAACGGCAACCACCGGGTGAAGTTCCCGCTCAACGAACCGGCCGTCGCCAAGAAGAAGTCGCAGATCGACGAATACCTCGAGTTCTACCGCGGCGCCGGCGCACAGCACCTCGCCGTCGCGACCGGCGACATCATCACGTCGGTGGACTGCCTGCGTGCCAACGGCGTCGAGTTCCTGGACACCCCGGACAGCTACTACGAGGACCCGGAGCTGCGCGCCCGCATCGGCGAGGTGCGCGTGCCGGTCGAGGAGTTGCAGAAGCGCGGCATCCTGGTCGACCGTGACGAGGACGGCTACCTGCTGCAGATCTTCACCAAGCCGCTCGGTGACCGCCCCACGGTGTTCTTCGAGCTGATCGAGCGGCACGGCTCGCTGGGCTTCGGCAAGGGCAACTTCAAGGCGCTCTTCGAGGCGATCGAGCGCGAGCAGGACAAGCGCGGCAACCTCTGAGGCACCTCACCGGGACGCGGCGACCACTCTCGCCAGACCGGGCAGCGCGTAGCCGGCGCCGTCACGGAAGCGCTCGGCACGCCGCTCGATCTCGGCGCGCACGTCGGCGCGGGTGCGCTCGTCCTGGCTCCGCACCGCCACCGAGATCGGGCCGGCGAAGTCACGCACCCACGACCACAGGTCGTCCGGATCGGCGAGTCGGTAGCTCAACGGGACGTCCCGCACCGAGCAGGTGGTGAAGCCGGCATCGCGCACCAGTTGCCCGGTGCCGTCGACATCGGCGAGAGCGAACATGCTGGGCTGTCCGGGCGACGGTGGCCGGAACAGTCCGCGCTCGGCCAGCACCGACCCGGGCAGCATGAAGAACGGGTTCTCCGCGGCCGCAGCGAACACGGCGAACACCAGCCGCCCGTCGGGCCGCAGCACCCGGTCGGCTTCGCGCAGGCCTTCGATCGGGTCGGCCAGCAGCATGTAGATCCAGCGTGCCGCGATCTTGTCGATGCTGCCGTCCGGGAAGGGCAGCCGGGTCACGTCCAGTTGCTCGAACGACACGGGCAGGCCATCACGTCGCGCACGGCGCTCGGCCGCCTCGATCATGCGCGCGGACAGGTCACCCGCACGGATCACGCCGGTGAAGCCGGGGCGTTGCGCGACTGCGGTGGCGATGTCGGCGGTCGGCCCGCAGGCGAGTTCGACGACGGTGTCGGTCTTCCGGAGTTCGAGCGCCCGGACCATCGTCGTGGTCAATTCGCGTGTGACGTCGGCGTGCCAGTCGCCGCGTGCGTCCCACGCGTCCGCCACGGAGTCCCACATGCCCTCCGCGTCGAACCCCACCGGGACGTCTTCCGTCGTCATGTTCTCCGTCCATCGCTGCAGATCGGCGGACGGTAGCACCGGCATCGGGGCCCACGTCGACTTGTTGCAGGCGCCGACGAGCCTCACCTGCGTGGGCGGCGGAGGCTGTGCTGCCAGGTCAGGTCGACCAGGGTGCGCTCGACATGTGATCGGGTGGGAGGCGGCAGCCCCGGCGGCGACGGAGGACGGCTCGTCATACGCAGCGTGCCTGTTGTCGTCGTGGTCCCGCCGGCAGTGCCCGTGACGCTGACGTCGGGGTGTTCCTTGGTGTAGTTGCAACGTTCGCAGAGGCCTTGGGCATTGCGTTCGGTGGTGGCGCCGCCCTCGGTGTGGGCCGTGATGTGGTCGGTATGGCGGATCGGCGCGTCGCAGTAGGGGGTGCGGCAGGTCCGGTCGCGTAGCGCGATGAAGTCGGCGAGCAGGCCGGTGTAGCAGCGGGAGGTTGACTCCATGCCGACCAGGTCACCGGTGCCGGGGTGGGCGAACAGGCGCCGGACCTGGACCACCTTGCTCGGATCCGTGGCCCAGGCGCGGACCAGGTCGGCGGGGATGGGCCCGTAACCGGGTATCTCGGCCGGGGTGTCGCCGGTGAGGGTGTCGATCGGCATGAGCAGGTTGACGTGGACGTCGATGCCGTCGGCGGAGTCGCGTCCGGTGACGCGTTGGACGAGGGTGTCGGCCATGACCTGACCGCGGGGGTGGTCGGCGGTGGCGGTCGCGTCGGCTTCGGTTGTGAGTGCGGCGTAGCAGGCGACGCCGTCCTTGACCGGCAGTAGCGCGGTCAGCCAGGTCATGCAGTCCGGGGCGGGCCGCAGGCTGACCCGGCGCTCACTTTCGGCTCTGGCGCGGCGCGCGGTGGCCGCTTGCGGGTCGACCTCATAGGCGGCTGCCCGTGCTGCGGCGACCAGTCGCCGGTGGGACACGGTGCCCAGCTCGTCGGCGATCGCGGCGTCGACGCTCGCGCGATCCTCTCGGCTCAAACAGGCCGTCGCGGCCACCAGTTCGGTGGCGTCGCGTTCGCCGATCACTCCGGCGGTCAGCGCCTGGCAGGTGTGGGGCACCTCCTCCACGACGGCGTGAGCGAGGCCCAGCAACCGGGACCCCAGGTGCGGGGAGGACCGCCGGGCGAGGGCGATGTCGGATCCGACCTTGCGTGCGGTGGTCGCGCGGTTGATCCCACGCGGGATGTCCAACTGCCGTTGCCGGTGGTGCGCTGCGACGGCCAACCGGGCCTGCCGCGCACTGATCGCGTTCTTGGCTTCCTCCAGAGCGCGCATCTCGGTCAGCATGTCGTCGCTCGTGATCGCTGCGTCGAGCCGATCCTGGAACGCGCGCACCGTGGACGCGTCGAACGCGGCGTTCCCGCCCTCGACAGTATCCATCTGCGCATCGTTCATGTGTTCGATGATATCCCGAAAACATCTGGTATGCAACGGTTTTCGTTGACGAGTGTTGTCCACATCCCTCCCGCCGAGGAGGGGGATGTGGATAACACTCGTGCACGCGCAGAGGACGATCCACGCACAGATATCACCGTCCGCGCTGCAGCTCCCACGCCGCCCGCAGCGCGTGTTGTATGGCGCCGGCGTCGCCATCCAACATCGCCTGCACCTTCAGGTGCGCCTCGTAGCGCGGCGGTATGCCGAACGTCTGCGGGTGTTCGGTGACGAGCCGCTCGCGCAGCTCGAACGCGCAACGGATCATCAGCTCATCGGCTGCGACCAGGCGCGCAATGATGCGGTCGGCGACGTACCAGGCGGGCACCTGCGCGGTGCCCTTGCGCTTGCAGCCGGGCAATGTCGCCAGGAAGTCGGCGACTTCGTCCGGTGTCATGGCAGCGGACCGGACTCAGCTACCCGGCCGGTAGACCATCAGCACGACGATGACGGCGAACAGGATGCCGACCACGCCACCGGCAGCGGCGACGCGCGCGGTCTGCGACTTCACCGCGGTCTGCAGGTCACCGGCGGCCGATCCTTCGGAGCCGGCGCGGATCGCGTCGGACGCGCGCTCCAGGGCGGGCACCAGGACCACGAACGTGATGATGACGGCGACCACCCACAACAGCAGGGACAGCCAGATCCAGGTGTCGCCGAAGGAGCCGAGCTCCTTGCCGCGACGCTTCTGCGACATGAGCCCGAAGCCGAAGATCACCACCAGCACCGACGCCATCGAATAGATCTTCGCCGTCCGGGCCGACGACTCGATCGCGACCGGGTCGGCGGTGCGCAGGCCGCGGGAGGCGGTGGTGACCGCGTGCACGAGTGGCCCGACCGCGAAGATGGCGGTCAACAGGTGCAGGAAGAGCATCAACTTCAGCATGAGGGTGACCCTACTCGCCGGTCACCCGGCGGCCCGCGGCTGCCAGGTCTCAATTTGGCAGAACTTCGGTGTGCCGCTTGACCTTTCAGGACTTTTCGGGACTAGCGTGCTAACGCTCTCGGAGTGTGTCACAGTTCACAGGTTGTGGTGCTCGGCGGAGCATGACATGAAAATCGCACCGTGCATGGCAACCGAAAGGGATGATGCACAACTATGAGCGTCGATACCGACAAGGTAAACAACGTCGCCGGAGATGACCCACATCTCAAGAAGGAGTTCGGCACACTCGGCCTGCTCTTCACCGCCATCGGCTCGATCATCGGGTCCGGTTGGCTGTTCAGCTCGCTGCACGCGTCCAGCCTGGCCGGCCCGGCCGCGATCCTGTCCTGGATCGTCGGCACCATCATGTTCCTGTTCATCGGCCTCAGCTACGCCGAGCTCGGGGTGATGATGCCGCGCAGCGGTGGTGTCGCGCGCTACCCGCACTACGCGTGGGGTTCGTTCGCCAGCTACTCCTTCGGCTGGGTGACCTGGTTGGCCTGCGCCGCCGTGGCCGCCGTCGAGGTGTCGGCCGTGCTGACCTACGCCACGTCCTACGCCGGCTGGCTGGAGAACAGCGACGGCACCCTGACGCCCGCCGGTCTGGTCATCGCCATCCTGATGCTCGGCGTCTTCGTGCTGGTCAACTTCTTCGGCGTGAAGTGGTTCGCCCGGATCAACAACGTGCTGGTCTGGTGGAAGCTGTTCATGATCGTCCTGGTGATCGTCGCGATCATGATCGCGTCCTTCCACAGCGGCAACTTCACCATCGACGCCAAGGGTGGCGGCGGATTCGCCCCCAACGGCATCAAGGGCGCCATGGAAGCCATCCCGGCGGCCGGCATCGCCTTCTCGTTCCTCGGCTGGCGCCAGGGCATCGAGCTGGCCGGTGAGACCGACAACCCCAAGCGCAACGTCCCGCTGACCCTGATCGGCTCGATCCTGATCTGCGGTGCGCTCTACATCCTGCTGCAGGTCGCCTTCATCGGCGGTCTGGACCCGACCCACCTGGCCAACGACGGCTGGGCCAACGTCGGCAACGCGATCAAGACCGGCAGCGACGCCGGTAACTTCAGCCCGCTCGCCTCGATGGCCACCGTGCTCGGCATGAGCTGGCTGGCCGGTCTGCTCTACGCGGACGCGTTCATCAGCCCCGGTGACACCGGCCTGATCTACACCAGCGTCACCGCGCGCATGTCCTACGCCATGGGCCGCAACCGCAACGCCCCGGCCGTGCTGGCCAAGGTCAACGAGAACGGCGTGCCGTGGCCGAGCCTGATCCTGGCCTGGATCGTCGGCGCGATCTTCTTCCTGCCGTTCCCGAGCTGGCAGGCGCTGGTCGGCGTCGTCACCTCGCTGACCGTGCTGTCCTTCGGCAGCGGCTCGATCGCGCTGCTGACCTTCCGCAAGCAGCTGCCCAACATGGAACGCCCCTACCGCAGCCGTATGCCGTGGGTCGTCGGTCCGCTGGCGCTGCTGGCGACCAACCTGATCATGTACTGGGCCGGCTGGGACCAGGTCTGGAAGATGATGGCGGCAGTGGCCATCGGCTACGTGTTCTTGGCCATCTTCGAGGCCATGGACAAGGGCCGCTCGCCGCAGCTGGACTTCAAGCACGGCTGGTGGGTGCTGGTCTGGTTCGCCGGCATCCTGCTGGTGAGCTACCTCGGCAGCTACTCCGGCACCAGTGCCAAGGACGCGGGCGAGGCCAACGTCTACGGCTTCAACGGCGGCATCCTGGCCAACATCATCCTGACCGCCGTGATCCTCGCGCTGGCCTGGCAGTGCCAGCTGCCGGGGGAGCGCGTCGAGGCGATCCTCAACGAGACCGAGGACATCATCGAGGAGGACGAGGGCAAGTTGGCCCCCGGGGTCTGACACTGCCACTCCGCACCACGCGCCTCCCTCCCCGGCAACGGGGAGGGAGGCGCGTGGTCGTTGACGGTCGTTGACGGTCGTTGACGGTCGTGATGAGAGGATGAGCCATCATGAGCGAACGAGCGTCGGGTTGGTATGACGACCCCCAGGACCCGAGTCAGCTTCGCTACTGGGACGGCATCCTGTGGAGTGACCGGACCATGCCGAAGGTCAAGCCGAACCTCGAGCAGTCCCGCATCGGCGACGCCCGCCGGCAGTACGAAGAGGAGCAGGAACGCCGCCGCGCCGCCGAAGAGGCGGAGGCCGCCCGCTACGGGCAACGCCAGGGACAACGGCCGCAGCTGCGTCCCTACGAACAGACGCCGCACCAGCAGACCTCACAGCACTACCCGGGCGGCCAGCAGTCGCCGTACAGCCGCCAGCCGTATGTGCCGCAGCCGGTCAAGACGGCCCCGGACGGCGAGCCGACGGCGTCGTGGTGGCGCCGGTTGCTCGCCTACCTGATCGACAACGTGCTGCTGTCACTGCTGGCCTTCGCCATCTCGTGGAGCTGGCTGCATCCGTGGATCAGCACGATCATCAACTGGTACGACGACGCGATCGCCGCCGCACAGGACGGCCGGTCGCAGCCTCCGCTCCCGGGCAGCTTCTATCACGTGCCGTGGCAGTTCCCCGTTGTCGCGCTGGCGCTCTACCTGGTCTACGAGATCGGCCTCGTCGCCTGGCGCGGGCAGACCATCGGCCACCTGATCTGCGGCATCCGGGTGCGCGGGGCCGCCACGAGCACCAGGCCGTCGCTGCGTGCCGCGGCGATACGCGCCGTGGTCAAGGGCGTCGGCAACATCACCTCGCTGCTGCCGATCCTGGGGCCACTGGGCACGATCTTCACCCTGGTCGACGGGTTGATCCCGCTGGGCGACCGCAGCGCCCAGGCGTTGCACGACAAGGCCGCTCAGACGTATGTCGTCCCGGCGCGCCGCAGCAAGACCGATGTCAGCGGCTGGGGAGGATCCGGCCGCTGACCTCGCCGAGCGCGAGGCGACGGCCGCCGGCCGCCGGGGCGGTCGCGGTGATCGTCACCGTGTCACCGTCCTCCAGGAAGCTGCGAGTGGTGCCGTCGGACAGTTCCACCGGCTCTTTGCCGCTCCAGGAGAGTTCGAGCAGACTGCCGCGCTGATCGCGCGCGTCGCCGGAGACGGTGCCGGAGGCGAAGAGGTCGCCGTCGCGCAGGCCGGCGCCATTGACGGTGAGGTGCGCGAGCATCTGCGCCGGACTCCAGTACATCGCTTTGTACGGCGGTCGCGAGACGACCGTGTCGTTGAGCCGCACCTCGAGCTGCAGGTCCAGACCGAAGAGGTCATCGCCCCGCAGATACTCCAACGGCTGCGGATCCTGGGCGGGCAGAGCGGTTTTCGCCTCCTGCAAGGCCTCCATCGGGGTGATCCAGGCACTCAGCGTCGAGGCGAACGACTTGCCGAGGAACGGACCGAGCGGCACGTATTCCCAGGCCTGGATGTCGCGGGCCGACCAGTCGTTGAAGAGCGCGACACCGAAGAGGTGCTCGGCGGCCTCGTCGACCGACACGCGGGTGCCGACCTCCGTCTCACCGCCGACCACGAAACCGACCTCCGCCTCGATGTCCAACCGGACGCTGGGGCCGAATACCGGCGCCGGATCCTCCCTGCCCTTGCGCTGCCCGACCGGGCGCACGACGTCGGTGCCGGAGACGACCACGGTGCCGGACCGACCGTGGTAACCGATGGGGAGGTGCTTCCAGTTGGGTGTCAGGGCCGCGCCATCGGGACGGAAGATCGAGCCGACGTTCGTGGCGTGCTGCTCACTGGCGTAGAAGTCGACGTAATCGGCGATCCGGACCGGCAGGTGCAGCGTCACGTCGGCCAGCGGCGTGGTCGCCGCCGCCACGAGGGCCCGGCGCGCGTCGTCCTGCAGGATCGTGCGCAACCACCTGCGCGCGGCCGACCAGGACGAACGGCCCTGTCCGATGAAGGGATTGAGCGAACTGTGGTCGAACGTGCGAGCCCATTTGCGCACCCCGTCGGACGCGGCGAGCGTCGCCAACCGGATGACGTCGTCGCCCAGCCGGGTGACCACCTGGGTGCTGCCGTCGCCGGTGCTGGCCACACCGTACGGAAGGTTGTCGATGCTCCAGAGCCCGCCATCGGAATGTCCGCCGGCGGGGTGCACGTCAGGGGCGTTCATCTGGTCCTCTCTCAGATCAGGTCGAGCGCGGGCAGGCCACGGATGGCAGCACCGATGTCGGCCGCGACATCGGACGCCGGGGTGCCGCGACGCGCGCAGCGGCGGTCGATAGCCTCGGTGAGCGAGAAGTTTCCCGGAGGGAAGACGGCAGCGTCGTCGACCAACTGCGTGAACAGCGTTCGGGTGGGCACACTGGCCATGGTGCCACCGTAGTCAGCAACCCGGCCGCGCTCGCCACGGGTCACCGGCCGGCAACGGCGCACGAGGCACGAACCGAAGCACGACGGGGAAGAGGGAAGAACAATGGCGTTCTACCGATCGATGGGACAGCTGCCACGTCAGCGGCACACCGCGCTGCGTCGGCCTGACGGCAGCGTCTACTACGAGGAGTTGATGGGGGAGGAGGGCTTCTCCAGCGACTCGTCGCTGCTCTATCACCGGGGTCTGCCGTCGGCGATCTCCGACGCGAAGGCGTGGGACTTCCGCTGGTCGCTCCGGACAGAACCGAACCACCCGTTGCTGCCGCGGCATCTGAAGCTGCACGATCTCTTCGACGAGGGCGACACCGGGGTCGATGTCGTGACCGGTCGGCGGCTGGTGCTCGGCAACGGCGACGTGCGCATCTCGTATGTCGTGGCCGATGCGCCGAGTCCCTGGTATCGCAACGGGATCGGCGACGAATGCGTGTATGTCGAGCGGGGCGCGGCGCGGGTGGAGACGGTCTTCGGCGCGTTCGACGTCGCCGAGGGTGACTACCTGATCGTGCCGCGCGCGACGACCCACCGGTGGCTGCCGGTGGCCGCCGGCGACGAAGGTTTCACCGAGCCGCTGCGCGCCTACGCGATCGAGGGCAACTCGCACATCGCGCCGCCGAAGCGGTATCTCTCGCGTTTCGGCCAGTTGCTGGAGCACGCGCCATACTGCGAACGCGACCTGCGCGGCCCGCAAGGTCCGCTGCTCGCCGAGGACATCGGTGCCGAATCCGACACGCCGACAGAGGTGTACGTCAAGCACCGGGGAAACAGCGGGCAGATCGTCGGCACCGTGTACACCTACCCCTACCACCCGCTGGACGTGGTCGGCTGGGACGGCTGTCTCTACCCCTACGCGTTCAACGTCGCCGACTTCATGCCGATCACCGGCAAGGTGCATCAGCCCCCGCCCGTGCACCAGGTCTTCGAGGGCACGGGCTTCGTGGTCTGCAACTTCGTGCCGCGCAAGGTCGACTACCACGAGGCGTCGATCCCGGTGCCCTACTACCACTCCAACGTCGACTCCGACGAGATCATGTTCTACGTCGACGGCGACTACGAGGCGCGCAAGGGCTCCGGCATCGGCAAGGGCTCGATCTCCCTGCATCCCGGCGGTCACGCGCACGGCCCGCAGCCGGGCGCCTACGAGAACTCCATCGGGGTGCACCAGTTCGACGAGTTGGCGGTCATGGTCGACACCTTCCGGCCGATGGAGCTGGGCGAGGCCGGCACCGCCACTGACGACGGCAAGTACGCCTGGAGCTGGGTCGGCGGACGCTGATCCGAACAGCCCTCGCAAAGACCTCCGGCGTTTGCCGGCATTTCGCCTTCGAAGGTCGCTAGCGTGGTGCAGTTACCGGGCGTGACCCGCCCGGCGTCCCACCCCTGAAGGAGATCCCATGCACCCCGTCGTCCGACATGCCACGAGCCGCCGCCAACTGCTGGCGATGACGATGATCGGGGGTGCGGGGGTGGTCGGCGCCGCCACGGCGCCCCGGGCCGACGCTGCTCCCGGCGGCAAGGAGTTGCGGCTGACGGTGCTCGGCACCACCGACCTGCACGGGCACGTCTACAACTGGGACTACTTCAAGGACACCGAGTACGACGACGCGAAGCACAACGACGTCGGCGCCGCCAAGTGCGCCACGCTGGTCCAGGCCGTGCGCGCCGAGCGCGGCGCGCACACCTGCATCACGCTGGACGCCGGCGACACCATCCAGGGCACTCCGCTGGCGTACTACTACGCCAAGATCGAGCCGATCGGCAAGGGCGTCATACACCCGATGGCGTTGGCGATGAACCAGATCGGGTATGACGCCGCGGCGCTCGGCAACCACGAGTTCAACTACGGCATCGATCTGCTGCGGACCTTCCAGAGCCAGCTGCACCACCCGTTGCTCGGAGCGAACGCGCTGGACTGGCAGACCGGGAA
>NZ_JBQCGS010000015.1:0-38909 GCF_051955415.1 Flexivirga sp. | reverse complement strand
TACCACGTCACCGGCACCGCAGCCGCAACCATCACCACCATCGGCGGCCTCACCGCCGCCACCAGCCGACCACCAGCACCACCCGGCCTACCACCGCCCACCCGCTCCCACCCCGAACGCGTCTTGATCGACATCGTGTGGAAGGGAAGCCTGGAGCTACGCGACGCCCAGAAGCGATAGGACGACCGGACCGACTTTCGCAGTTACGGCGAGCCCGACAACTGAGCCAGGGCGCGTAGTTGCTGCGCGAACGTCGACGCGGATGCAGTGCTACCCCGCCGCGCACCCGGCCACTCGTCGACAGCCATCCAGGGCACATCGGTCGGCGTGCCCGGCCATCGGGCAAGCAGCATCACGTGCAGATGTGGCCAGCGGTGTCCGACCCGGATGACATATACGTGTTCCGCGCCGGCACGAGCTCACCTCACCGCGGTGTCAGCATTGGCAGCAACCGATTTCACGTCCAGGCGGGCCAAGACGACTTCGGTGAGGTGATCATCGGCCGCATCGGGCCGATTCCTACCCGGGGCTGTTCGGTGGTAGCGCCCAATAGGCCTGCACGTTCTGCGCCGCCTCGCCGAACCCGAGGGACCGGTAGAGACGCCCGGCGGGGTTGGTGGAGCCGGTGACGATGACCCACTCATGCACGCCGCGCTCGGCCGCCCACGCTGCCGCGGCGCCGAGCAGGTGGCCGGCCAGGCCCTTGCGCCGGTGGTGGTATGCCGTGCCGACCGACTGATAGCGCGCGGTGTCACCCAGCACGACGATGCCCAGGTCGGCGACGAGGTCCGCACCGGCGAACGCCCCGAAGAACGCAGCATGTCCCGCCGACACCAGCTCACGCCGCGCCATTGCCTGGTCCCGGGTGAAGCACTCATAGCCGGCCGGTTCGTGCTCGCCGGTGTCGAGATTCTCCTGGATGTTCCGCTGGATCAGCTGCTCCCAGTCATCGTCCGTGCCGAGTATGCGCGCGACATACCCCTGCGGCAAGGGTGGCCGGGTCGGCAGTGACCTGCTGACGAGTACGTCATCGGTCACGATCGCCACACCGTGGGCGGCATACCCGGCGGGATCGGGCATCCGGGGCAGATCGATCGCGACGTGGCGCGCGTCAGGGAATTCCTGCGCGAAGATCGACAGCCACCGGTCGGCGTCCGAGCCGTCGCCGGTGGTGACGAGCACGAAGTTGCCCCAATGGAATCCGGGATTGTTCGGAGAGCGGACGACGAGGTGGTCCCCACGCTCGGACACGATGGCGCCCTCGAGTCGCAGGATGGCCAGATCGGTGCGTCGCCCGGGGGAAAGCTGAGTGGACACCTGCAGACGGTATGCCACGAGCCGCCGGCGCAGCACGACGATTCATGGCTCCCCGGGTTGGAATCGAACCAACGTCGCTAATCCTGATTCAAAGTCAGGCGGCCCCTACCAGCAGAGCAACCGGGGATCGCCCCCTGCGGGGACCGCACAAGGGTAGGACAGATCGCGAGCAATGGCATATCGGCCCTGCCGGCCGTCGATCCGGCCCCGGACGCAGCGCACGCGCGGCGGATCCACTTCAATGGATGCATGCCAGCCAAGAAACGATCCCGACTGTCTGCAGCCGACCGACGCGAACAGCTGATCTCGGTCGCGGAGAAACTCTTCGCCGAGCACGGTGTGCAGCCGACCACCGTCGAGGACGTGGCCACGGCGGCCGGTGTCACGAAACCGCTGATCTACGAGCACTTCGGTGGCAAGGAGGGCCTGTATGCCGTGGTCGTCGACCGCGCCATGCGTCAGCTGCTCGACCACCTGGTCGGGGCGCTGACCTCCGGCGGCACATCCCGCGAGCTGCTCGAACGCGGCGCCGTGGCCCTGCTGAGCTACATCGAGGAGGAGCCGGCCGCCTTCCGGGTGCTGCTGCGTGACTCACCGACCTGGCACGGCAGCGGTTCGGCCGCGAGCATCATGTCGGCGGTGGCCGGACAGGTCGAGGAGATCGTCGTCGAGGTGTTCGAGCGCAATGAGCTCAACGTGGAGGTCGTGCCGATCTATGCGCAGATGCTGGTCGGGATGATCGGCTTCACCGGCGAGTGGTGGATCGAGTCCGGGTCATCGCTGCCGCGCGACACCGTCGCCGCACACATGGTCAACCTGGCATGGCACGGCTTGGACGGCATCGAGAAGGAACCGACGCTCAAGACGCTCTGACACGCTCACTGCGCATGCTGGATCTCCACCCGGTTGCCGCACGGGTCATCGGTGTGGAAGCGGCGGATCCCCGGGATCGCGTCGTCCCAGCGCACCGCACCACCGGCGGCTGACACGGCCGCAGCGGCGACATCGACATCCGCGACCAGCAGGCACGGGTGCGCCTTGCGCGCCGGGGTGAAGGATTCCTCCACGCCGCAGTGCAATTCGTGCCCCGCGCCGACCGCGAACCAACAGCCGCCCCGCGCCGCGAGGGCCGGTGGTTTCGGCAGCTCCGGTAGCCCGAGCACACCGCTGTAGAACTCGCGCAGGTGGTCCTCCGCGCCGGCGGGACACGCCACCTGGACGTGGTGCAGACCGATCACCGCGACCTGTTGCGTCATACCTGCGCACCCTTCCGGCCAACCGCGAAGATGCGGCGGAACGGCATCGGCACCCCGTATGACGCTCTCGGGTACGCCGCATCGAAACGGTCCACCAGCTCGGCGAGGAAGTCCGCGCGTTCGGTCCCCTCGTCCAACACGTCCAACAGGGGCCGCAACGCCGTGCCCTTCACCCACTCCAGGACCGGACTACGTTGCGATTGTTCAGGATCCAGCACCTGCAGATAGGTCGTCTCCCACACGTCCAGGTGACCGCAGTGCCCAGCCAGCGCCCGGGCATATCGCCCCGGAGTCTCCACCGGCGACTCCCGCAGGGCACCGACCAACTCGCCGGCCCGGTCGTGCGCTCGCGCGACCTCACGGATGATCCGGTGCGACGGTGCGTCGAAGTTGCCCGGCACCTGCATCGCGAACCAGCCACCGTCGGGCAGATCGGCAAGCCATCGGTCGATCAACTCCAGGTGGCCGGGAATCCACTGCAATGTCGCATTGGTGACGATCACCTCCGGTGCCCGATCGGGCTGCGGCCGCCAGGTTGCCACGTCGTCGAGTTGCCAGGTGACGCGAGCTGTGGCGTCGACATCCCGCGCCCGCTGCAACATCTGCGCGGAGGAGTCGACGCCGACGACCTGCGCGTGCGGCCAGCGCTCGGTCAACGTCAACGTCAACGGGCCGTTCCCACAGCCGAGGTCGACCACTGTTCGCGGCGACTCCGCACCCACCCGCGCCACCAGATCGGCGAAGGGCCGGTTACGCAGGTCGGAAAACCGTTCGTACTGCTGAGGATCCCACGTCGCCATACAACCGCCTCCATCGCTGATTATCTTGATATCAAGATACTTGCATATGTCTCGATGTCAAGAAGCTTGAGAGTAGACTGACTTCATGGTGACGCAGCGCGACGAGGTCGACCAGATCGTCGACGCCTGGCGCCGCGAGCGTGACGACCTGGATGTCGAGCCGCTCCAAGTCCTTTCGCGGGTGTCCCGCCTCGCACGACTGCTCGATCAGGCACGGGGGAAGGCCTTCACCGACCACGGCCTGGACGGCTGGGAGTTCGACGTGCTCTCGGCGCTGCGGCGAGTGGGCGATCCTTATGAGCTCTCCCCCGGCGCGCTGGTGCAGCAGACACTGGTGACCAGCGGCACAATGACCAACCGCGTCGACCGGCTGGAGAGCCGCGGCCTGGTCGAACGCCACCCCGCTCCCACCGATCGGCGGGGCGTCCTGGTCCGACTGACGCCGGCGGGCCGCGAAGCCGTCGACGCCGCCATGGTCGGGCTGCTCGAGCACGAGCGCGCGATCCTGGCGCACCTGCCGGCCCGCAACCGCACGGCCCTCGCATCCTCGCTGCGCACCCTGCTGTCCGCGATCGAGCACCCCACCGCCTGAGCCTGCGCCGCCAGGTCGCGATTCGGCAAACTTTGTTGTGACCCGCTTCGGCGCGGTGTCACGATGAAAATGGTCCACGAGGCACCGACACGTAGGAGGCACCCGGCGCGTGATCACCCTCGACCTGAACGCGCACACCGGACCGACCATCCGCTGGGCGATCTCGCCCGTGCTGGAGACTCTCGGCTGGCTGCGCACGACCCGCGACGGCGCGACTGATCCGATGTATGGCGCACCGTCGCGCACGGCCGCGCAACTGCTCAGCCGCCCGGACGTCGCTCTCGTGGCGGCCCTGCTGCCGGTCGACGACGGCCCGACGCCCGACTTCCTCGTGCCGGCACCGCCCACAGCACCGGCGGCCCGCGCCGCCAGGACCCAGTTCCAAGCAGTGCGCGAGTCCGATCACGCACAGGCTGCCGTCGACGTCCGGACCGCCGCGGGTGTCCGAACGTTGCCCGACGACGTCGCCGCCGCTGCCGCCGCAGGTGACCTCTCGGCCCGCGCCGCACACGGACTCGAGGTCTTCTGGCGCAGAGGTATGCCGGAGGTCTTCGATCGCGCCGAGACGGCGCTCAATGCAGAGATCGACCGCGGCACCCAGCTGCTGGGCACCGGTGGCATCGGCGCCGTGCTGCAGGCGGTGCACGAACGCCTGTCGTGGAGCGACGGACCACCGACGGCGCCCCAGGACCCCGCAGGTTCCGACGCCGACGAGGCGGAGCTGCTCGTCATACCGACCGCGCTCTACGGGCCACGGCTGGCCATGCGGCTGCGGGGAGAGCGGCCCTTCGTCGCCTATCCGGTCGCCACGACGCCACCGGCCGCTGAATCGATCGCCGGGCTGCGCCGGCTGCTCGGCCCGACCCGCGCGGCGATCCTGCGTCAGCTCAGCTGCGCCCGCACCCCGACCGAGTTGAGCGAGGAACTGCAACTGGCCACCGCGACCGTGTCCTACCACGTGAAGGTGATGCAACGCGCCGGTCTGCTCGAGCGGTCACGCCACCGGCACAACGTCTTCTACGAATTGTCGGCCACCGGTCGCCAATTGCTGGCGACAATCCCGTGATCATCAGCTGAAAGCACTGGTTTCCCTGCCAAAGATTCGAATCTCTTCGAATATTGCGATCCGGTCGCGATCGCGCCGATCACTGGACTTCACCCGACGCGCGGGTCAAGTGTGGTCAGCAGAAGCCGTCGACGCCGGGGGTCGTCCACTGCTTCCGCACCAGTGGGGGTGACCGGTCGATCTTCGACATACCGGACACCACGAACGAAGTGGACGAATGCGTGCCGACGGGCTATTCCTGTGGGCACCGAAAGGGAAATATCACCATGCGAATGACCAAGTATGTCGCGCTGACGGCTGCAGGTTTCACTGCGATGTCGTTGGCCGCCTGCAGCAGTGGCGGCCCGTCGAACAGCGGCGGCAGCGACAGCGGCGGCAACGACACTGCGGCCGCCAAGCAGACCGAGTCCGCAGTGAAGGCGCAGGACGCGACACTGAAGGGCCCGGCGCCGGCGGTCAAGGGCGCCACGAAGGGCGGCACGCTCTACATCGACGATCACTCCAACCCGCCCACCATGGACCCGGCCGGCATCTACTACATCGACTCCAACGCGTTCGCCAGCCAGTTCCTCTACCGCACGCTGACGCAGTACAAGATCGTGGGCGGCAAGCCGGTGCTCGTGCCGGACCTCGCCGAAGGCGTGGGCAAACCGTCCGCGGACGGTCTGACCTGGACGTTCAAGATCAAGCCCGGCCTGAAGTACTCCGACGGCTCCCCGGTCAAGATCGAGGACTTCGTCTACGGCATCAAGCGCTCCTTCGCCAAGGAGAGCGTTGCCCGCAACGGCACCGACTACCAGCGCCAGTACCTCGTCGGCGGCAAGGACTACAAGGGCCCGTACCGAGAGCCGAACGCGGACTTCAAGGGCGTGACCACCCAGGGTGACGACACCCTGGTCTTCCATCTGGTCAAGAAGGTCCCCTCGTTCAACTACTTCGCGTCCTTCCCCGAGTTCACCCCGGTGCCGAAGGCCAAGGACACCAGGGGCGACTACCAGAAGCACCCGCTGACCACCGGCCCGTACAAGGTGGACAGCTACAGCATCGGCTCCAAGTTGGTGCTGTCCCGCAACACCAACTGGGACCCCAAGACCGACCCGGTGCGGCACGCCTACCCCGACAAGGTGCAGATCAACTTCGCCGTCACACCGCTGGCGTCGCAGCAGCGGGTGCTGGCCAACAGCGGTGCGGGCGCCAACACCGTCAACATCGACGCGATCGACGCTTCGCTGCAGTCCAAGGTGACCGGTGCGCAGAAGGACCAGTTCGTCATCGGACCGTCGTCCTGCGAGTACTACGTCAACATGAACGTCCACAAGATCCCGCTGAACATCCGCAAGGCGATCGGTTACGCCTACCCGTGGGACCAGATCCGCAAGGCGGGTGGCGTCTCCCAGCTGAACTACCAGCCGGCCACCACGTACGCGGCGCCCAGCCTGCAGGGTTACAAGAAGTACACCCCGCTGCCCTACGCCACCGGTCAGGGCACCGGTGACCCGGCCAAGGCCAAGGCGATCCTGAAGAAGGCCGGCAAGCTGGGCTTCCAGCTGTCCTACTACTACACCGGTGACGTTCCGTCCTCGGTGGCGGCGAACACCGCCCGAAAGGCGGGTCTGGAGAAGGCCGGCTTCAAGGTCAAGGACCTCCCGGTGCCGAGCGCAGAGATCACCAAGAAGATCGCCGACCCGAATGCACCGGTCAACATGATGAACGGCACCCCGGGCTGGTGCTACGACTGGCCGACCGGTGACTCGGTCTATCCGGTGCTGTTCAGCGGCGAGGGCATCCCCGACGGCACCACCGTCGGTCAGTTCAAGAACGCTCACATCAACGCCGAGATGGACAAGATCGGCAAGATGGATCCCAAGGACGCCGCTCCCGAGTGGGCCAAACTGGACCAGGAGATCATGACGAAGTACGTCCCCGGCCTGCCGGATCGTTACTCGATGAACACCGCGACGTTCGGCAAGAACGTCAAGAATGTTTCGCTCAATCCGATCATCAGCATGCCCAGCCTGTCGCAGATCTGGATCACCCACTGATGCGGCGCCGGGAAATGCGTCGTATGGCGGCTGCCGGGATCAACCGCGCTCGATAGCGACCACCGGTGGTCACACCGCTTCGGAATGGAGCCGGTGGCCGACTCGAGGAATTCGCAGGTTTCTCCCTTCCGCGCGACTTCCGCTCGACCGATGCCACCGGCTCCTTTCCGGATTCGTCGCGGTGAATGTGCGGGCTCGTGGCGACATTCGGCACTTGTTCGACACGGTTTCTGCGGCCTGAACCGCGTCAGGGTCGCTCTCGTTCAAGATCGCGACTGAGCCGTCATTCGGCGAGCTCGCCGACCTCCAGCCAGCGTTCCTCGAGTTCCGCACGCTGGGTGTGTATGGCGCGCAGCTGCCCGTCGAGTTCGGTGGCCCGCACCGGATCGGTCGCGGCTTCGACGAGCGCGGCGTGCAGCTTCTCCTCCTGGTCGGCCAGCTTGCCGAGGGTGCGCTCGATGCGGGCCATCTCCTTGCGGGCCTCCCGCTGCTCCGCCGCGCTACTGGCGGCCGGCGCCGCGTCGGTTGCCGTCGTGGCGCGCTGCGCCGCTGCGGATTCCGTTGCCGCAGCGTGCAGTTCGAGGTACTGCTCCACGCCACCGGGCAGGTCTCGCAGCTTGCCGTCGCCGAGCAGGGCGATCTGCCGGTCGCACATCCGTTCCAGCAGGTAGCGGTCGTGCGAGACGACCACGAGCGTGCCCGCCCAGCCGTCCAACACGTCCTCCAGCGAGGTGAGCGTCTCGATGTCCAGGTCGTTGGTCGGTTCGTCCAGCAGCAGCACGTTGGGCTCGGTCATCAGCAGCCGCAGCAGCTGCAGCCGGCGCCGTTCGCCACCGGACAGGTCACCGACGCGGGTCTGCTGCCGTGGCCCGGAGAAGCCGAGCCGTTTGGCCAGCGACGACGCCGACACCTCCTTGCCGCCCAGCATGATGAAACTCTTGACCTCGGTGATCGCGTCGATGACACGCATCCCGTCATACGCCTGCAGTTCGCGGACCTCCTGGGTGAGGAAGGCCAGCTCGACGGTCCGTCCCTGCTTCCGCTTGCCCGCGTCCAGCGGCCGGCTGCCGTCGATCACACGCAGCACGGTGGACTTGCCGGCGCCGTTGACTCCGACGATGCCGGTGCGCTCCCCCGGCGCCAGGCGCCAGGTCTGCTTGTCCAGCAATCTGCGGCCGCCCACCTCGACCGTTGCGTCGATGAGGTCGATGACGTCCTTGCCGAGGCGAGTGGTGGCGAAGCGGACGAGCTCGACGTCGTCGCGCGGCTCGGGCTCGCCCTTGATCAGTTCGTTCGCGGCGTCGATCCGGAAGCGCGGCTTGGAGGTGCGCGCGGGTGCGCCGCGGCGCAGCCAGGCCAGCTCCTTGCGCAGCAGGTTCTGTCGGCGGTCCTCGGTCGCGGCGGCGACACGGGCGCGTTCGTTCTTGGCCAGGACGTATGCCGCGTAGCCGCCGTCATACTGCTCGACCCGTCCGTCGACGACCTCCCACGTGTGGTCGGCGACCGCGTCGAGGAACCAGCGGTCGTGGGTGATCGTCACGAAGGCGTTGCCCGGACGGCCGCGGTGCCGCACCAGGTGCTCGGCCAGCCACTGCACGCCCTCGACGTCCAGGTGGTTGGTCGGCTCGTCGAGCAGCAGCAGGTCGGGGTCATCGATCAGTAGCTTCGCCAACGCGACGCGGCGTCGCTCGCCGCCGGACTTGCTCCCGACGACCGCCTCCGGGCCGCCGACCGACGCGAAGCCGACGCCGCCGAGCAACCCGCGCAGGATGTCGCGGACGCGCGCGTCACCGGCCCACTCGTGCTCGGCGCGATCGCCGAGCGTTGCCACGGCGACGGTCGCGGCCGGATCGAGACGGTCGTCCTGGCTGAGCATGCCGATGGTCAGACCGCCGACACGCGTGACCCGGCCGGAGTCGATCGGCTGCGTCCCGGCCAGCACCCGCAGCAGCGTCGACTTGCCGCCGCCGTTGCGGCCGACGACGCCGATGCGGTCGCCGGTGCCGATCCCGAGAGAGACGCCGTCGAGCACTTGGTTGGTGCCGAGAGCGAGCGAAATATTTTCGGCAGCAATGAGATTGGGCATCAGACCACTATCAATCGGCTCAACGGGCGCGCACGTCGTGCACCACGTGCGCACCGTGCACCGGGCCGGTCGCGCTGACGACCTCATCGCACATGGTGCCGGCGGTGAGCCCAACCATCAGGTCGAGGGCAGCGTTGCGGTCAGCGCACAGGAACGCAACCGTCGGGCCGGAGCCGGAGACGACCGCGCCGAGCGCCCCGTTGTCGAGGCCGGTGGCGATGGTGTCGCTGAGCCGTGGCATCAGCGAGCAGGCCGCGTCCTGCAGGTCGTTGTGGAGATTGTCGGCCAGCGCTGCGACGTCCCCGGCGCGCAGGGCGGCCATCAGTGCGGCATTCGGAGTCGGCTCGGGCACCGGCCGACCGTCGCGCAAGCGGTCGCACTCGGCGTAGACGGCCGGCGTCGACAGTCCCTCGTGGTGCAGCGCGAACACCCACTCGAAGACACCGCGGCTGAGCACCGGCACCAGCTGCTCGCCACGGCCGGAGCCGATGGCAGTGCCGCCCTCCAGGGCGAAGGGCACGTCGCTGCCGAGCTCGGCGGCCATGTCCTGCAGCTCGCGGGGGCTGAAGCCGGTCTCCCAGAGCGCGTCCACCGCGACGAGTGCCGCGGCGGCGTCGGCCGACCCGCCCGCCATACCTCCGGCGACCGGGATGTTCTTGGCGACCTCGATGGCCAGCTGCTCGTCCGTGCCGACGCGGGCCGCGATCAGTCGTGCCGCGCGCATCGCCAGGTTGGTCTCGTCGTCGGGCACGACACCCTCGCCCATCCCGGTCGTCGTCACCGACCAGCTGTCGGCGGGGCGCACGGTGACGTGGTCGACCAGCTCGACGGCGTGGAAAACCGTTGACAGGGAATGATATCCGTCATCCTCGAGCGGCCCGATGCGCAACTCGAGGTTGACCTTGGCCGGCACGCGCACCGTGACCGGGGCCGAGGACATCACTTCCATGCCCGTCACCCTATGCGCTGCGCTGCGATCGCCGCGAACTGCCCGATCGTGAGTCGCTCACCGCGCAGTGAGGGGTCCACGCCGGCGGCGCGCAGCATCCGCTCGGCCTCGGTGGCGGAGCCCGCCCACCCCGCCAGCGCCGCCCGCAACGTCTTGCGCCGGGCAGCGAACGCCGCATCGACACAGGCGAACACGTCCGCGCGGCTCGCGATGGTCGCCGGTGGTTCGCGCAGCGTCATCGAGACGAGGCCGGAGTCGACGTTCGGTGCTGGCCAGAAGACGTTGCGGCCGACCCGGTCGGCAAGGCGCACATCGGCATACCAGGCGCCCTTGACACTCGGGACGCCGTAGACCTTGCTGCCGGGCTGCGCGGCGAGCCGCTCGGCGACCTCCAGCTGCACCATCACCAGGACCCGTCGCAGGGTCGGGAATCGTTCGAGGAAGGAGAGCACGACCGGCACCGCGACGTTGTAGGGCAAGTTGGCCACCAGCGCGACCGGTTGCGGGTCCGGCAGCTCGGTCAGCGTCATGGCGTCCTGCTGGACGACCTGCAGTCGGTCAGCCAGCTGGGGTGCGAGCTCCGCCACCGTGCGCGGCAGTCGGATGGCCAGCCGCGGGTCGATCTCCACGGCGGTGACATGCGCCGACGACTCCAGCAGCGGCAGGGTCAGCGACCCGAGGCCGGGACCCACCTCCACGACGCTCTCGTGCCGCTCGACGCCGGCCAGCCGGACGATCTTGCGCACGGTGTTGGGGTCGACCACGAAGTTCTGGCCCCACTGCTTGGTCGGCCGCAGCTCCAGCTGCGTCGCCAGCTCGCGCACCCGTGGGGCGGTCAGCAGGGTCGCGGCGTCGGCGTGCTCGGTCACCCGCCTGACCCTAGCCGCCTCGGCTCGAGCGTCCGGGCCCACGCCTCGTGGTCGGACCAGGTGTCGACGTCGCGCCATACCTCCTCGGCGGCGGGGACCGCGGTCAGGTCCAGGTCCTCCAGCAGAGCCCGCATCGACCGGTCGCGCGGATCGCCGAGTCGCTGCGCGGCGTCATACAGCATGCAGGACCGGTAGCGCCCGAGTAGCCACTGCGAGCGCCCCTCCGGCGCCGTGATGACGGCGCCGTCGGAAGAGCGGGCGTCCGCCGCGACGAGCAGTTGTACGGCGCGCTCGGCGCCGGGCAGATCGCACGCGATCAGGTAGGTCCACGCCGCCGGCTCCTCGATGGCGCGCAGTCCGGCGACCGTAGCGGCTGCCGGGCCGCTGCCGGGCGGGTCCTCCGTGACGCGTAGGGCGTGCTCGGGCACCTCCGGCGCCGAGGTCTCGCCCACCACGACGAGCGTGCGAGCCTCGCGCACTGCGGCGAGCGGCCGTGACACCAGTGATCGACCGGCGAGTCCCACTGCTGCCTTGTCGACGCCGCCCAGCCGCGACCCGGCACCTCCGACGAGCACGATCGCGTCGAAAACGACTGCGCTGCCGGCAGAGCCACCGCTCACCGGTGACTCGTCTCCTGCACCTCCAGGGCACCGTCGGCGAAGCTCTGCCGCAGCGCCTTCTTGTCGAACTTGCCGACACTGGTCTTGGGAACCTCGGCGATGAACGCCCACTTGTCCGGCAGCTGCCAACGGGCGATCTTGCCGGCCAGGAAGTCGCGCAGCTCACCGACTGTGGCGGTGGCGCCGTCGCGCAGCACCACCGTGGCCAACGGCCGCTCCTGCCACTTCTCGTCCGGTATGCCGATGACCGACGCCTCCAGCACGTCAGGATGACCCATGATGGCGTTCTCCAGGTCGACCGAGCTGATCCACTCGCCACCGGACTTGATGACGTCCTTGGCCCGGTCGGACAGCACCAGGTAGGAGTCCTCGGTGAGGGATCCGACGTCGCCGGTGCGCAGCCACTCCCCGTCGAACTTGGCTGCCATGTCAGCGATCTCGGCCTCGCTCTCGGTGCCGTTGGCATAGTAGGAGCCGGTGACCCACGGTCCGCGGACCTCCAGCTCACCGACCGCCACACCGTCGGCGGGCTGTTCGCAGCCGTCCGGTCCGGCGAGCCGGCTCTCGACACCGGGCAACAACCGGCCCTGGGAGTCGCGATAGCGCCAGTAGTCGACGGAATCGGCCTCGACGTCGCCCGGGGCAAGCGCGAGCGTGCCGACCGGGGACAGCTCGGTCATCCCCCACCCCTGGACCATCTCGATGCCGTGGCGCTGCTGGAACGCGCGCAGCATCGCCGGAGGCGCGGCGGAGCCGCCGACCATCAGGAAACGGCAGCTGGACACGTCGGTCGGCGTCTGCTCCAGGTGCTGCAGCAGCCCGTTCCAGACAGTAGGTACGCCGGCGCCGCCGGTCACCTGCAACTCGCTGATCATCCGGGCCAGCGGCTCCGGCTGCAGGAACCGGTCGGGAAGCACCAGGCTGGCGCCACTGATCATCGCCGCGTAGGGGTAGCCCCAGGCGTTGGCGTGGAAGAGCGGCACCACGATCAGCAACCGGTCCGGTTGACCGATCGCGAGCATCGAGGAGCAGGTCAGCGCGTGCAGGTAGTTGCTGCGGTGCGAGTACACGACACCCTTGGGGTTGCCGGTGGTGCCGGAGGTGTAACACATTGCGCAGCCGTCGTTCTCGTCGACGGTCGGCCAGTCGAACGTGGTCGGCTGGTCGCGCAGGAACTCCTCCCAGTCGTGCACCTGCACGACGTGCTCCGGTGCGGCGAGCGCCTGGCGCAGATGCTCGGGCACGGACCCGTTGACGACGACGTGCCGCACACCGGGCAGTGCGGGCAGCAACCGGCTGAACGGTTCGGCGAGCGAGTTGTCGACGATGACGACCTCCGACCCCCCGTGCCTGGTGACGTAGGCCATCTGCTCGGGGAAGAGCCGGATGTTGATGGCGTGCAGCACCGCACCCATCGACGGCACCGCCAGGTAGGCGATGACGTGCTCGGCGTTGTTCCACATGAACGTGCCGACGCGTTGGTCGCCGGTGATGCCGATGCCACGCAGCGCGTGAGCCAGTTGGGCGGCACGTTCGCCGACCTGGCGGTAGGAGACGCGTCGCACCCCCGTCTCGGTCCAGGTGATCAGCTCACTGCGCCCGTGGGCCGTGGAGCCGTATCGCAACATGGTGGAGATCAGCAGTGGTCTGCGCTGCATCGTGCTGTCCATGGCACCTCACTTCTTCTGCAGGGTCGGTTTGTCCCAACCACGTTGGGGCGCACGGGAACCCGTGCCGGAGCCGGGCCGCTCGTCACGGGAGCGGTAGACGATGTAGGGCCGGGTGAGGTAGCCGACCGGTGCGCTGAAGACGTGTACCAGCCGGGTGAAGGGCCACAGCGCGAAGAGCACCATCGCGACCATGGCGTGCAACTGGAAGCTCCAGGGTGCATCGGCCATCAGGTCCGGGTCGGGCCGGCAGGTCCAGATCCCGCGGAACCACGGACTCACCCCGGTGCGGTAGTTGTAGTCGCCACCGACGTGGAACAGACCGGACGCCAACGTGTTCCAGACACCGAGCACGATCGCCGCGGCCAGGAAGACGTACATCACCTTGTCCATCCTGGTCGTCGCGGAGAAGACCGGGCCGGTGACGCGGCGGCGGTAGACCAGGATCACCAGGCCGGCCAGTGCGATGAGCCCGGCCGGTATGCCGCCGGCGAGCGCGATGACGTGGTAACCGTGTTCGGAGATGCCGAGGGCGTCGGTCCAGACCTTCGGGATCACCAGACCGATGATGTGGCCGGCCAGCACGCCGAGCATCCCGAAGTGGAACATCGGGCTGCCCCAGCGGAGCAGGTTGTTCTCGTACAGCTGTGAGCTGCGGGTCGTCCAGCCGAACTTGTCGTAGCGGTACCGCCAGAAGTGCCCGACGATGAAGATCGCGAAGCATACGTAGGGCACGATCACCCACAGGAAGAGGGCCATCAGGACACTCCGTTCGTCGGCATGCCGAGATCGACCGGGACCGGTCGAGGGTTGAGTCGCGGGTCGAGGCTGTATGGCGAACTGTCGATCCCGACATCCTCGGAGGGCGGACCGGACGCGATCAGCTCCGCGAGGGCACGCTCGTCGTCGCCGCCGAGCGACGGGAGTGTCGCACGCAAGGCCGCGACCACCGGCAGCCAACGGGATCCGCGGCGGACCAGCGCCCGGTGCAGCAACTCCAGGCCGACCCGGTGGTCGTTGAGCAGCTTCCATGCCGCGTCGCGATCGGTGAACGCGCCGAATTCCAGCAGCACCGGCAGGAAGTCGGGCAGTTCGCTGCTGTCGTCGGCCAGCTGCACGCCGGCGCGCCGGTAGGCCTGTTTGAACTCCACCAGCTCCACTCCGCGACGCCGAGTGTCGCCGCTGCTGAAGTAGGTGAGGTGCAGGCTGCACTTGCGGGTGACGTCGAACGTGTCGACGTAGTCGGCTTGCAGGTCCGCGAGTGGCACCGACATCGCGTCGTCGAGATAGGCCGACAACAGCGTGCCGATCTCGGGCGGCAACTGGGCGCTCACCGCACGCACGGCGGGAAAGCGTTGCAGCGTTTCGGCATCGGGGTATTCCAGTAGCAGCGACACCGACTGCCAGGTGGCGGCGACCACGTCGTCCGGCAGCTGCGCGGCGGCCCGGCGGTGCCGCTTCCACAGCAGCGATCTCACGGCTGTGTTCCGTCGTCGGGTGGGAAGAGGCCCTCGGGCACACCCCTACCGTCCCAGTTGAGCAGGTTGACCCGCCCGGCCCTCGAGCCGCCGGAGATCAGGGTGTCCCGATCGGAGGTCTGGCGCTCCTTGAGCATCTGGAAGTTCTCGATCGCCACCGGGGTGAGCACCCCGGTGCCCGAGCCCTCCCCGAAGGGTGCGGAGGCGCGTTCGGGGTCGTCGTACCCGCCGACCGCGCACTCGGTGGCCAATTCCTCCAGCCCGTGGGCTTGTTCGGCGTGTGCGGTCGGTATGACGTAGCGCTCGTCGTACTTCGCGACCGCCATCAACCGGAACATCTCGTACATGTCCTCGGCACTCATTCCGACCGATGCCGCGATCTCCTCGTCGGGGTCGCCGCCCAGGTTGATGTCGCGCATGAAGGACCGCATCGCGGCCATCCTCTTCAGCACCCGGTCGACGGTGGCGACGTCACCGGCGGTGAAGAGATTGGCCAGATATTCGACCGGGATCCGCAGTGTGTCGATGGCGGCGAAGAGATTGCGCTGGTCCTCGGCGTCGTAGCCGGTGTCCTTGACGACGTCGACGACCGGCGAGAGCGGCGGGATGTACCAGACCATCGGCATGGTGCGGTATTCCGGGTGCAGCGGCAACGCGACCCGGTAGTCCATGATGAGCCGCCGCACCGGGGATCTCTTGGCCGCCTCGATCCAGTCACCGGGTATGCCGTCGCGTTCGGCAGCGCGTTGCACCTGCGGGTCGAACGGATCCAGGAAGCAGTCCAGCTGCGCCTGGTAGAGATCCTGGTCGTCCGGGGTCGCCGCGGCATCGAGGACGCGGTCGGCGTCATACAGCATGATGCCGATGTAGCGCAGCCGCCCGACGCAGGTCTCGGCACACACCGTCGGGATGCCCACCTCGACGCGCGGGTAGCAGAAGGTGCACTTCTCGGCCTTGCCGGTCTTGTGGTTTAAATAGACCTTATTGTACGGGCATCCGCTGATGCACATGCGCCAGCCACGACACTTGTCCTGGTCGACCAGGACGATGCCGTCCTCCTCGCGCTTGTAGATCGCCCCACTCGGACAGGAGGCCGCGCACGCCGGGTTGAGGCAGTGCTCGCAGATGCGCGGCAGGTAGAACATGAAGGTCTGCTCGAACTCGAACTTCACCTTGTCCTCGATGCCCTTGAGCATCGGGTCCTGCACGGCGTGCTCGCCGGCGCCGCCGAGGTCGTCGTCCCAGTTGCCCGACCACTCCACGTTCATCGGCTTGCCGGACAGCAGCGAGTAGGGGCGGGCGACCGGGTAGTTCTTGGTGACCGGCGACTCCAGCAGCGTCTCGTAGTCGTAGCTCCACGGCTCGTAGTAGTCGCGGATGTTGGGCAGCTTCGGGTTGCTGAAGATGGTCGCGAGCTTCTTCAGCCGGTTGCCCGACTTGAGGGTCAACCGGCCGTTCGGCAGCACCTTCCAGCCGCCCTTCCAGCGCTCCTGGTCCTGCCAGGTCCGCGGGTAGCCCAGGCCCGGCCGCGTCTCGACGTTGTTGAACCAGACGTACTCCATCCCGGCCCGGTTGGTCCACGCCTGCTTGCAGGTGACCGAGCAGGTGTGGCAACCGATGCACTTGTCGAGGTTCATCACCATCGACATCTGCGCCATGACTCGCATCTTTGAATCTCCTTCCGGCTGCTCAGTATTCGACAGAGGTCGTTCGCTTGCGGATCATGGTGACCTCGTCGCGGTTGCTGCCGGTGGGGCCGATGTAGTTGAAGAAATAGGACAGCTGCGCGTAGCCGCCGATCAGGTGGCTGGGTTTCATCATGATGCGGGTCATTGAATTGTGTATGCCGCCGCGCTTCTTGTCCCGCTCGGTCAGCGGCACGTCGATCAACCGGTCCTGCGCGTGATGCATGTAGACGGTGCCCTCCGGCATCCGGTGCGAGACGATCGCCCGGCATGCGACGACGCCGTTGCGGTTGACCATCTCGACCCAGTCGTTGTCGCCGATGCCCACCTTGGCGGCGTCCTTGTCGGAGATCCAGACCGTCTGACCGCCACGGGACAGCGACAGCATGAAGAGGTTGTCCTGGTACTCGGAGTGGATCGACCACTTGTTGTGCGGCGTGAGATAGCGCACCGACACTCCGAGTTCGCCGGTCGCGCCGACCTTTGCCTCGCCGAACAGCCGGGTCATGTCCAGCGGTGGACGGTATGTCGGCAGTGCCTCCCCCATCCGCAGCATCCAGTCGTGGTCGAGGTAGAAGTGTTGGCGTCCGGTGAGCGTGTGGAACGGCTTGAGGCGTTCGATGTTGATCGAGAACGGGCTGTAGCGCCGGCCACCGGTCTCCGACCCGGACCACTCCGGGGTGGTGATCACCGGCTGCGGTGACCGCTGCGTGTCGGCGAAAGTGATTCTCCTGCCTTCACTCTCGGCCGCCAAGTCGTGCATCTGGTGTCCGGTGCGCTGCTCCTGGGTGCGGAAGCCCTGCGTCGCCAGATGCCCGTTGGTGGCGCCGGAGAGCATCATGATCAGCTGGGCGACCTGCACGTCGGTGTCCAGCCGGGGTCGACCGGCAGCCGGCCCCGTCGCCACCACACCGTGCTCGTGCCGCAGCGTCTCCAGCTCCTCCGAGACGTCATACGTGATGCCCTTGCAACTCGTGCCGAGCGTGTCGAGCAGCGGGCCGACCGACGTCATCTTGTCGTAGACCGCGGTGTAGTCGCGTTCGACCGGGATCAGCGCCGGCATCGTCTTGCCGGGGATCGGGTCGCACTCGCCGAGCTTCCAGTCCCGCACGATGCCGTGTGGTGTCGCCATCGCGTCCGGGGTGTCGTGCCACAACGGCTTGGCCACCAGGTCGGTGCGGGTGCCGAGATGGTCGACCGCCAACTCGGAGAAGCGTTTTGCGATCTCCTTCCAGGCGTCCCAGTCGG
Organism: Flexivirga sp.; assembly: GCF_051955415.1. NCBI lineage: Bacteria > Bacillati > Actinomycetota > Actinomycetes > Micrococcales > Dermacoccaceae > Flexivirga > Flexivirga sp. Next base: position 21,234 of record NZ_JBQCGS010000015.1, on the reverse strand, counting down.
TCTTGCTCTGCCACGGCGGGCTGATCGCCGGGTTGAACGAGTGGATGAACGGGTGCATGTCGGTGGTGTTGATGTCGTGCTTCTCGTACCAGGTCGCGGCCGGCAGCACGATGTCGGAGAACAGCGTCGAGCTGGTCATCCGGAAGTCGATGGTCATCAGCAGGTCCAGCTTGCCGTCGACGATCTCGTCGGCCCACGCAATGTCACGTGGGCGCTGCTCGGGCGGTGCCTGGCGGGCTGTGACCGCCCCCTCGGCCCCGAGCAGGTGCTTGAGGAAGTATTCGTCCCCCTTGGCGCTCGAGCCGAGCAGATTGGAGCGCCACAGCGTCAGCACTCGCGGGAAGTTCTCCGGGTTCTCCGGTTCCTCGAGCGCGAACTTCAACTCCCCGGACTGCAGCTTGTCGACCACCCAATCCTTCACGTCTGCGCCGTCTTTGGCGGCGAGGTCGGGGATCTCGATCGAGCTCTTGTCGAACGTGGGATAGGTCGGCGACCATCCCAGCCGAGCCGATTTGAGCAGCAGGTCCATGACCGTCTGCTCCGGGAACGCGCCCATGCCCCCGCCGACGGTGTCGGCGAGGAAGGTGTCGTAGCGGTATTGGCCGGTGTTGACGTACCAGTAGGCCGTCTGGTTCATGTGCCGCGGCGGCCGGCTCCAGTCGAGCGCGAACGCGGCGTTCTGGAAGCCCATCAGCGGCCGGACCTTCTCCTGGCCGACGTAGTGCGCCCAGCCGCCGCCGTTGCGGCCCTGGCACCCGGTGATCGTGGTGAGCATCAGCATCGCCCGGTAGATCAGGTCGGAGTGGTACCAGTGGTTGGTCCCGGCGCCCATCAGGATCATCGAACGGCCTTGCGTGTCAGCCGAATTGCGGGCGAACTCGCGCGCGATGCGGGCGCACGCCTCGGCCGGGACGGAGGTGATCTCCTCCTGCCAGGCCGGGGTGTATGGCGCTCGCGGGTCGTCATACCCCTGCGGCCAGACGCCGGGCAGGCCCGGCCGACTGACGCCGTACTGGGCGAGCATCAGGTCGAAGACGGTGGTGACGACGTGGTCGCCGACGCGGGCGACCGGCACGCCGCGTTCCTCCAGGACGGCCTGCCCGTCGGCTGCGTCGAAACGCGGCAGCCGCACCGCGACGGACTCGCCCTGCTCGGACCAGAAGGTCAGCCGCGGCTGCAGGTCCTCCAGGTCGAGGTTCCACTTGCCGACACCCTCGTCGCCGAACCGGTCCCCCAGCGTGCCGTTCGGGACCACCGGAGCACCGCTCGCGTCGTCGAAGACGACCGGCTTGAAGAGTGCGTTCTCGCTCGTCCGCGCAGGGTTCTCGAAATCTGCGGCGACGAGGTTCTTGCCCGGCCGCCAGCTGCCGTCGTCCTGCTGGTCGAGGGTGATCAGGAACGGCAGGTCGGTGAATTTCCTGACGTAGTCGTCGAAGTAGTCGACCTGCTGGTCGACGAAGAACTCCCGCAGCACCACGTGACCCATCGCCATGGCGAGCGCGGCGTCAGTGCCCGGCGCGGGGGCGAGCCACTCGTCGGCGAACTTGACGTTCTCCGCGTAGTCCGGACTCATCACGACGACCTTCTGGCCGCGGTACCGCGCCTCGGTCATCCAATGCGCATCAGGGGTGCGCGTCAGCGGCACGTTGGTGCCCCACATCATCAAGTAGCCCGCGTCCCACCAGTCACCGGACTCCGGCACGTCGGTCTGATCGCCGAAGATCTGCGGGCTGGCCACCGGCAGGTCGGCATACCAGTCGTAGAAGCTGAGCATCGGTGCACCGATGAGCTCGTTGAAGCGGGCGCCGGACACGTAGCTGACCTGGGACATGGCCGGGATCGGCGAGAAGCCCGCGATCCGGTCGGGGCCGTAGCGTTTGATGGTGTAGACGTGCGCCGCGGCGATCATCTCCACTGCGTCCGCCCAGGACGCGCGCACGAGCCCACCCTTGCCGCGGGCTTCCTTGTAACGAGAGGCCTTTTCGGGATCCTGCACGATCGAGGCCCAGGCGACCACCGGGTCGCCGTACTCCTCGCGCGCCTCCTGGAACATCGTCAGCAGCGTCGCCCGCACGTAGGGGTAGCGCACCCGCGTCGGGGAGTAGGTGTACCAGCTGAATGCCGCACCGCGCGGGCAGCCGCGGGGTTCGTACTCCGGCTTGTCGGCTCCGGCGGTCGGGTAGTCGGTCTGCTGCGCCTCCCAGGTGATGATCCCGTCCTTGACGTAGACCTTCCAGGAGCACGATCCGGTGCAGTTGACGCCGTGCGTCGAACGCACGACCTTGTCGTGGCTCCACCGGTCCCGGTAGAAGGAGTCGCCCTGGCGGCCGCCCTCGGCATACATCGCCCGCTTGTCGGCCGACACCTGCGCGCGGGTGAAGAACCGCCGGGTACCGACCAGCGCGTCGGTCAGCTTGTCGTCCAAACCTGAAGTTGTCATCAATGAACCTCCTGCAGTTCCGGAGAGGCGGGTGCGGCGCTGCGGCGTACGACGGTGAGGATGAGCACGAGGGTCAGCGCCGAGCAGATCGCGAGCAACCACATGCCGATCGCGTAGGACCGGGTCTGGCTGTAGATGTAGGCCATCACCAACGGTGGCACGAAACCGCCCAATCCGCCTGCGGCTCCGACAAGCCCGGTGACTCCGCCCACCCTTGCCGGATCGGTCGCCTCGGCGATGAGTGCGAAGGTCGCCCCGGAAGCCGCCCCGAGGGCCGCGTCCATCACCAGGAAGACCGGTGTGCCGTAGCCGCGCAGCGGAGGCTCGCCCGCCGCGATGGCAGCGCACACGGCCACCAGCCCGAAACAGGCCGAGAGCACCGGCAGCGAGCCGATCTTGTCCGCGAGCGTGCCACCGACGGGGCGCATGATGACGGCGATGATAACGAAGCCGGCCATCTTGTTGGCGGCGTCCGCCGCGGAGAGGGCGTAGGCGTTCTTGAGGTAGAGCGGCAGGAAGACCGAGAAGGCGACATACCCGCCGAAGCCCACGGTGTAGAGGACGCCTGCGTGCCAGGTGATCGGCAGCTTCGCCGTGGCGACCAGCCGTTGCACCAGCGGCGTCGAGGGTGTGACGCGCCCCGGCGCGTCACGCAGCACGAACCAGGCGACGACGGCGTAGACCGCCAGTGCGATCGCCACGATGAGGAACGGCACCGCCTTGCCGTGTGCCTTGAAGATGCTGACGGTGGTGAGAGCACTGATCGCGGTCCCGCCCATGCCGGCCCCGAAGATCCCGACGGCCATCCCGCGCTTGTCCGGCGGGAACCAGGCGTTGACGAACGGCACCCCGATGGCGAACGTCGTGCCACCGATGCCCAGCAGCACGCCGAAGATCAGCAGTGCGACGAAGGAGTTGAGTGCAAAGAATCCGATCGCCAGCACCGGGACGATGGTGATCGCCGAAACCAGCGGGAACATCACCCGGCCGCCGTACTTGTCGGTGAGCGCGCCGACCGGGATCCGGCCGATCGAGCCGACGACGACCGGCACGGCGACCATCAGACTGGCCTGACTCGCGGTCAGCGGTTGCCCGTCGGAGAAGGGCAGGAAGCTGAGCTGCTTGTTGTAGGCATCCGGCGGCAGTTTCGCCTTGTCCGGGCTGAAGAGCGGCCCGAGCGGGCTGACCAGCGCCCAGGCCCAGAAATTGATCGCGAACCCGATGGTCACCGTGAGAAGTTGCAGCCAGGCTGCGCCGGACGCCTCGCGCGGCTGGTCTGGTGTGGCAGTCATGTGATCCTCGTTCAGCTCGTGTCGAACCGTCTCGTGAACCTTACCGACAAACTACTACTGCGCGTAGTAAACGCCAGTGACCGTGCGTCGACGGTATGCGGGGCGTGGCTACGCTCCTTCACTCTATGCAGCACATCCGTCACACGGGTGACTTCGCGGTGGAGACGTGGGCACGACAGCACGACGAACGCCGGGCCGCAGTCCTGGGAGGACTGCGGCCCGGCGTGTGGGTGTGTCGTCGGCGGCGCGGCGGCGAGCCGTCAGGCCGCCCCGGCGCAACCCCACGGGCCGAGGCCGCGCGAGGCGTAGACGTGGTTGGCGACGGTGATCTGCTCAGCCCGGCTGGCCAGGTCGGCCCGGGACGCGAAGCGGCCGCCACCGGCGCTCAGCCAGGTGCCGATGTCGAACTGCAGGCCGCCGTAGTAGCCGTTGCCCGTATTGGTGGCCCAGTTGCCACCGGACTCGCACTGCGCGATGCGATCCCACATGGCGGCGCGGGACAGATCGAGCCCGCCGGCGCTGCGTGACGTGCTGGTGGGCGTGCTGGTGGGTGCCGGCGTAGCCTTCGCGGTGCCGACCACGAGGACCCGGCTGACCGGCTGCCGCGTCACGACGCGCTTGACGAGGGTCGTGCGGCTGACCACCTGGCCGGCCAGCTGCTGGCGCCAGGTGAGGGTCGCAGCGCCGGGCACACCGGCGCGTTGCACACGGGTGCGACCGGCGGCGAGAGAGTCGTCATACTTGCGCACCGTGTCGAAGCCGACCCGCTGCGTGCTGGTGACCGTGCGGGTGGTCACCGTGGGGCGGGCCTCATCACGCGAGACCTTCTTGGCCACCGCGCGATGACCGGCCGGCGTGCTGTGCGAAGGCCTGGCGGACGGCGCCACGGACGGCATCGCTGCCGGACTCGTGGTCGAGGTGGTCGGGCGGGTGGTGATCGCGGCGGTGTGCGCACCGGCGGACGAGCCGGCGGCACAGGCGCTGATGCCGAGCCCTGCGGCGACGGTGACGGCCGCGATCGCTGCGGTCTTGGTCAGGCGGTAGGGCGTGCGGTGGGACGTGCGGTAATTCAATGGGTCTCCGATGCCGGGCTGTCCGTCGAGCGGCGAGGCGCACGTCGGCAGCGCTGCCATCAGCATGAGGCGGGGATCGCTGGTCGGTGCGGGGCGAACGGCGGTGCCTGGCTCGCCCGGCCGCGTCTCGCGCAGCCGTGTTCGGGGGGGGTGCCGACTCTCGGGTTGAACTCATCGAGCGTGACGCACCTGCAGGGCAAAGGTCAAATTTCGATAACGATAGTCACGTCACACTTGCGCGTGACCCGGATCGCACTCCCGCAACACGGCCATCCGCAGAGTCGGCGGGCGCGACTCGGGCCCGACCCGGCGTTCGGTGCCTCGCGGTCAGTCCACCCAAGGACCGTAGACGCGTTCGCTGTTGTCCGACAATGCCCGGCACAGGGTCGGGACGTCGACCGCGAGCACGTCCGCCATGGCGCGGACCGTCAACGGGATGAGGTACGGCGCGTTGGACGCGCCGCGGTACGGGGACGGCGTCAGGTAGGGCGCATCCGTCTCGACCAGCACCTGCTCCAACGGCACGATCGCGAGGGCATCGCGCAGGTCTCGGGCGTTCTTGAAGGTGACCGTGCCGGAGAAGGAGAGCAGGTAGCCCTGCTCCACGCATCGACGGGCGAGGTTGATGTCACCCGAGAAGCAATGCAGCACAGTGCTTTCCGGCGCACCTTCCTCGTCGAGGATGCGCATCACGTCCTCGTGCGCGTCACGATCGTGGATCTGCAGCGCCTTGCCGGCGCGCTTGGCCAGATTGATGTGCCACCGGAACGAATCCTGTTGCGCACCAACGCCATCCGGACCGGTGCGGAAGTAGTCGAGCCCCGTCTCGCCGATCACTCGAATGCGCGGGTGCGCGGCCAACTGCTCGATCTCGGCCCACGCCGCGCGCAGGTCACCGGATGCGGCGAGTTCGGCGGCCTCGTTGGGGTGTATGGCGACACCGCCGAGCATCCCCGGGTGCTGCGCGATCTGGTCCACGGTGAAGCGCGCACCGGCCAGCTCGCAGCCGATCTGCACCACCCGATCGACCCCGACCGCAGCCGCCTGCGACAGCGCCGCCGCGACATCCGGCGGAGGGCCGTCGTGCCGGGCGATGTCGAGGTGCGTGTGGTTGTCGACGACCGCTATCGGCAGCGGCTCCGGTGCCGGCTGCGGTCCGCTGACTGCGCTGCGCTGATGTCCCTTGCTCACGCACAAGTCCTCTCTGCCGTCGGTCACGCTGATCGAGTGCCGGGGGAGCGAAGCGGAGGAGGTGTATCGAGATCGAGTGCCGGCACTTGATCTCGATACGCTCCTTCGTCGCTACTCGATCAGCGTCGTGCTCAGCGTGCACGACCGAACGGGTCATCCGGGTCGATCGGGTCCAGCTTGGCGAAGATCGGCGTCGGCTTGGCGACCGGCGCGCCGACCGGCACCGGGCGGGACCGCCAGCGCGGGGTGTCGGAGTATTCGCCGGTAATGATCGGGTAGGCGCGGCTGTCGTCATCCAGGTCGCGCACCTGCTCCACACGCGGCATCGGCATGAATTCGCCGGTGCCGCCGAACGTTTCGAAGACCTTGTTGGAGCTGTGCGGCAGGAACGGCGACATCATCGTGTTCAGGTCGGTGATCGCCTGCGCCAGCGTGTGCAGGACCGTCGCCAGTCGCTCCCGCTGATCGTCGCCCTTGAGGCGGAAGGGCTCGGTGTCGGTGACGTATTTGTTCGCCGTCCGGACCAGGCGCATCACTTCGGCGATCGCCGCCTTCTGCCGCTGTGCCTCGAGCAGTTCGCCGACGGCGTCGAAGCCGCCGCGGACCGCCGCGAGCAACTCCTCGTCGATCGGCTCCAGCACGGCCGGTGAGGGGACCTGCCCGAAGTTCTTGGCGATCATCGACGCGGTGCGATTGACCAGGTTCCCCCAGCCGGCGACGAGTTCGTTGTTGTTGCGGCTGACGAACTCCTCCCAGGTGAAGTCGCTGTCCTGGGTCTCCGGACCGGCCGCGCAGATGAAGTAGCGCAGCGCGTCCGCGCCATACGTGGCGATCATGTCCTGCACGTAGATCACGTTGCCGCGTGAGGTGGAGAACTGCGCACCGGACAGGTTGAGGAAGCCGGAGGCGACGACCTCGGTGGGCAGGTTGAGTTCGCCGTACTCCCCCGGCTCACCGCCCTTGTCGCCCTTGCCCATGTAGCCGAGGAGTTCGGCCGGCCAGATCTGGGCGTGGAAGGTGATGTTGTCCTTGCCCTGGAAGTAGTAGCTCTTCGCAGCCGGGTCGTTCCACCACTCGCGCCAGCGTTCGGGCTCGCCGACACGTCGGGCCCACTCGATCGACGCGGACAAGTAGCCGATGACCGCGTCGAACCAGACGTAGAACCGCTTGCTGTCCCAGCCCTCGACCGGGATCGGGATCCCCCAGTCGATGTCGCGGGTCATCGCCCGCGGATGCATGTCCTTGGCCAGCCTCTTGACGAAGTTGATCACCCCGGGCCGCCACGTGCCGGTCGCGTCGACCTCGTCCAGCCACTGCTGGAACGCGCCGGCCAGCGCCGGCAGGTCGAGGAAGAAGTGCTCGGTCTCGACGAACTGCGGCACCTCGCCGTTGATCTTGGACCGCGCATCGATCAGGTCGGACGGGTCCAACTGGTTGCCGCAGTTGTCGCACTGGTCGCCGCGGGCCTCCGCGAATCCGCAGATCGGGCAGGTGCCCTCCAGGTAGCGGTCCGGCAGCGTGCGACCGGTCGACGGGCTGATCGCCGTCGTGGTCGTCTGCTCGATCATGTAACCGTTGGCGCGGATCTGGGTGAAGAGGTTCTGCACGACCTGGTAGTGGTTGCGGGTCGTGGTGCGGGTGAACAGGTCGTAAGACAGCCCGAGGTCGAGCAGGTCCTGGGCGATGACCGCGTTGTACTTGTCGACGATCTCCTGGACGCCGACACCCTCTCTGTCCGCGAGGACCAGGATCGGGGTGCCGTGCTCATCGGTGCCGCTGACCATCAGCACGTCGTGGCCCGCCATACGCATGTAACGGCTGAAAACATCTGCAGGAACGCCGAATCCGGCGACGTGACCGATGTGACGGGGCCCGTTGGTGTAGGGCCACGCGAGCGCAGACAGAACCTTCATGATCCGCCATCCTAGTTAACGCCCGAACCTCGTCACCGCGCGCGTTTGCACGCGCGACCAGGCACTGACACGATCCTGCGCAGTACGCACAGCATCGACGGGAGGTGTGGGATGTTCGCGGTGCTCACCGGAGCCGGGTTGTCGGCGGCCGCGGGACTGAACGCCTACATCCCGTTCCTCATCGTCGGGCTGCTCGCGCGGTTCACCGGCGTGATCGATCTCCCGGGCGGCTGGCAGTGGATCGAGTCGTGGTGGGCACTCGGCATCGGCGCCGTCCTGCTGATCAGCGAGCTGGTGCTGGACAAGATCCCGGTGGTCGACAGCATCAACGACGTCGCCGGCACCGTCATCCGTCCGGCGACCGGCGGTCTCGTCGCTGCCGCCACCCAGTCGGCGAGTGCGCTGGACCACTCCTCGTTCCTGCGGGACCACGAGTGGATCGCCTTCGTCGGCGGCCTGGTCGTCGCCGGTGTGGTGCACGCGGGCAAGTCGAGCGCGCGACCGGCGGTCAACCTGGGCACCGCGGGATTCGGCGCGCCGGTCGTCTCCACGGTGGAGGACGTGTCGTCGCTCGGCCTGTCCCTGATCGCTGTCTTCGTGCCCGCGCTGGTGGTCGTCGCGCTGGTGGTGCTTGCCTGGGCGCTGTGGGCATGGGCCCGACGGATGCGCGGCTTCGCGCGAAGGAGGCGGGATGCCGAGCACGTCACCTGACCGGCCGGGCTTCCTGTCCTCCTGGTGGGAGAAGGCCATCGCGCTGGTGGTGCTCGTCGCCGCCGTGCTGCTGGTGTTGCAGTGGTGGCAGGGCCGGGGACCGTCCGGCCCGGCACGTCCGGGTATGGCGCCGGCGACCGTCGTGTCACAGCATTCGGCCGGCAACGGCGAGACCGACGTGACGGCCCGCTATCGCATCGACGGCACGGCCCACACCATCACCGGATCCGTCGGCACGAGCGCCTTCCGGCAGCAGGGACGGGTCGTGTGGGTGTGCTACCAGCCGGGCGACCCGACCGACGCTTCCCTCCGATTGCCGCAGGACGACCTCTGCGGTCAGCGGTGACGCGCCTCAGCAGGTCGGCGTGACACGCTGCCGGTGCGGGAGCTGCACCAGCGTGACGGTGCCGCGGCGCCATACCTGTGCCGCTTCGCGAACCAGCTTCTCCCGTGCGCAGACCGGCACCTGGTAGGTCCACTTCGGTTTGCTGGTGAACATCACGTAGTCGACCGACGGGTGCTGATCGGGGCGCAGCGAGTAGGCGTCGTATGCCGGCACCAGGTAGGCACCGACGTCGGCCTGGGTGGCGACCCGTGCGTCCTTCGGCAGGTGATCGGCGGCCAGCAACCGGATGTTGCGCACGACCGGCGCGGTGCGGAACAGCGACGACGGCGCCACCGACCGGTCAGCCATCTCGGACACCGCGAGCGCGAAGCCGGCGAGCACCGCGATGCCCACCGCGGCCTTCTCCCACGGGTGAACCCCGGGTCTCGATACACCGCCCGTACCTCGCGGCACTCGACCAGCGGGCAGCTGCACTCGACCGACGGTGTCGACGAAGGCCAGCAACCCGATCGGCCAGAGGATGACGTCGTAGTGGAAGTCCAGTGCCCAGTAGTGGATGTTGGACGAGACCGCGCGCCACAGCAGCGTCGGCACCGCGAGCACCGTCAGCTTCGAGCGGACGCCGATCACCAGGGCGAGCACGACATACATCAGCACCGGCAGCAGGCGCTGCGGGCTGAGGCTGTGGTCCTCCGGGACGGGCAGCTTGTTGCTCGTGCCGATGCCGAAGTAGGCGAGGTAACCGGTGCCGCTTCCCGGTGCGAAGGCGCCGAGCACCACCATCGCGACGAGCACGCCGGCGACGCCGAGGCCGGCGAGGATCAGCGGCCGGCGCCAGCCGTCGGCCCGATACATCCACCACCAGCAGAACCCCGCCGCGAAGACCGTCAGACCGAGGTCCTCCTTGGTCAGCAGCAGCCATACCGACGCCGCCACCGCCCACCCGAAACGGTGCTGCAGCAACGCGATACACAGCACTGCCAGACCGATCGCGGCATACGCGACCTCGTGCACGTCGAACATCGCCGTGGTCAGCACGGCGCGGGAGAAAATCCCGACGACGGCGATCAGCACGGCGACCTTCCACCCGGCCCGCCGCCGGGCGTAGCCGACCATGACCCCGAGCGCGGCGCCCAACAGCACCGACTGGGTGATCAGCAGCGCGGGCGGTGTCGGCCAGATCCGCCACACCACTCCCCAGGTCGCCAGCAGCGGGCTGAAGTGGTCGCCGAGCAGCGACAATCCGCGGATGTGCGAGACCGGCCAGTGCCCTCGCGACCACGCGTCGGCGCCCTGGGCGAAGATGCCCAGGTCGTAGTCGGCGCTGTTGCCGGCATTCCACCGTCCGAGCGCGAGCACCGCGAAGAAGACCGTCGCCACGGCAGCGGAGGCCGCACCGAGCAGCCACGCCTGCCGGCGCGGGCTGCCCGCGGCCGACTCAGCGCGCGGCGAGAGCTGCGTCATACAACGCCTTCTTGGACAGGCCGGTGTGCTCGGCCATTTCGGCACACACCGTCTTGAGCCGCTCACCGGCCGCGACCCGCTGCTGTATGACGGGCAGCACGTCCTCGATCGACGCACTGACGGCCGGCGCACCCGAGACCACCACGGTGATCTCGCCCCGGGCACCCTCGAGCGCCCACTCGGCGAGGGCCGCCAACCTGTCGCGCCGGACCTCCTCGTAGGTCTTGGTCAGCTCCCGGCACACGGCGGCGATCCGGTCCCCGCCGAAGGCCTCCGCCATCGCGGTCAGCATCTCGGCCAGCCGGTGCGGCGCCTCGAAGAAGACCATGGTGCGCTGCTCACCGGCGAGTGCGGCGAGTCGCCGGGCGCGTTCGCCGGCCTTGCGCGGCAGGAACCCCTCGAAGCAGAAGCGGTCGGTCGGCAGCCCCGAGACCGCCAGCGCCATCAACACCGCCGACGGACCAGGCACGCAGGTGACCCGGATGCCGGCCGCGACGCACGCGTTGGACAGCCGGTATCCCGGGTCGGAGACCGACGGCATACCGGCATCGGTGACCAGCACGATGCGGGCACCCGCGCGCAACTGCTCCAGCAGCTCCGGGGTGCGTGCCCGTTCGTTGTGCTCGTGGTAGCTGACGACGCTGCCCCGGGGTGTCACGCCGAGTTCGTCCAGCAGCCGCCGCAGCCGGCGGGTGTCCTCGGCGGCGACGACGTCGGCACCGGCCAACTCCGCCGCCAGTCGCGGGGCGGCGTCCCGCGAATCGCCGATGGGTGTCGCGGCCAGCACCAGCACACCGTCAGTCATGGTGGGCAGTCTCGCACGGCATACGCCCGGCGCCGCCCGGGCACGTAGCTGCCTCGGTTACTGTGACCCGCGACCGGCGACGCGAAAGGGGGCAGGAGCGTGACGATCACGTTGGCACCGGACACGGCCGACAGCGCCGCGGACGACCCGGTGGCGAACCGCCGCGCCGTGCTGCGCCGTCGTCTGCTCGGCGCGCCGCGCACCGCCGAGGCGAAACTCTGGGCGTTCCTCGGTCCCGCCATCGTCACCGTCATCGGCGGCATCATCCGCTTGTGGAACGTCGGCCGCCCGCACCAACTGGTCTTCGATGAGACGTATTACGTCAAAGAAGGCTGGTCGATGCTGCTCTACGGCTTCGAACGCAAACAGGACAAGTCGACCGGCATCACCAACAACCCCGACGGCCTCTTCACCATGGGCAACCCCCATGTGTATGGCGCACAGGCCGACTTCGTGGTCCATCCGCCGCTGGGCAAGTGGTTCATCGGCTTCGGGGAGAAGATCTTCGGGATCGAGTCGTCGTTCGGCTGGCGGTTCGCCGTCGCACTGTTCGGCACCCTGGGCATCTACCTGGTGGGCCGCGCGGCGTGGCATCTGTTCCGGTCGCCGGTGCTGGCCACGCTGGCGTCGATCCTGCTCTGTTTCGAGGGCACCGAGTTCGTGATGTCCCGGACGGCGATCCTCGACATCATGGTGATGTTCTGGGCGCTGGCCGCGTTCACCGCACTGCTGGCCGACCGCACCCGGACCCGCCGCATCCTGGCCGACAAGGTGGCTGCGATGCAGACCGCCGGCACGTGGGAGAAGGCATCGCTCGGCGGCCCGTGGCTGGGCTGGCGACCGTGGCGGTGGGTGGCCGGGCTGTGCCTGGGCATCGACATCGCGACGAAGTGGTCGGGCCTGTACTTCCTGGCGGTGTTCGGGCTGATGACCTGCTTGTGGGACCTGGGCGCGCGACGGGCGGTCGGCGTGCGCCGCTACTGGTCGGCGACCTTCGTCAAGGACGCGTTGCCGGCCTGCGTCAGCGTGCTGCTGCTCTCGCTCGGGGTCTATCTGACCAGCTGGTTCGGCTGGATCGCCAGCAACGACGCCTACGACCGACAGTGGGCCGCCGACAACCCGGCCACCCAGCACTCCGGGTTCTCCCCGGACAGTTCGCTCTTCTCCTGGATGCCGGACTGGCTGCGGTCGCTGTGGGAATACAACTCCCAGATGTTCCAGTCCGCCTCGGACATCACCTCCTTCCATCCCTACATGTCCAACCCCTGGTCGTGGTCGCTGCAGACCCGGCCGACGTCCTTCTTCTACGAGGGCCCGAAGCAGGGCGACCCCGGCTGCCACGTCGCCCAGTGCAGCAAGGCCATCACCTCCCTCGGCACGGTCAGCATCTGGTGGCTGGGCACCATCGCACTCGCGGTGCTCCTGTTCTACTGGCTGCTGCGCCGCGACTGGCGCGCCGGTGGCATCCTGGCCGGCGTCGCGGCGGGTTGGCTACCGTGGTTCCTCTACCAGAACCGCACGATCTTCACCTTCTACTCGGTCGCCTTCGCGCCATACATGGTGCTGGCGTGTGTGTTCGTTCTCGGCCTGCTGCTCGGCAGACCCGGGGCGAGCGAGCAGCGGGTGATGATCGGCAAGGCCGCGGTCGGCGGTTTCACCATCGTCACCGTCGGGCTGTTCATCTTCTTCTGGCCGATCTGGACCGGCCAGGTGATCCCCTACAGCCACTGGCAGTGGCGAATGTGGCTGCCCAGCTGGGTCTGAAGGGTCACCTCAGGAATTGCTCGACGTGGCCGGGCACGATCTGCGCGGCGAGCTTGCCGACCTGGTCCTGCGGCAGGTCGACCACCGGGTAGTCCTTGGTGCCCGCAGCCGTCGCCAGGCTCACCGTCGCCAACCCTGCGCGGCGCTGGAAGAACGACCGCCGCACAGTGACGCCGACGGCACCACGCCGCTCGACCACGTTGGTGGACAAGCCGATCGAGCCCGACCGCGTCACCAGGAAGCGGTCGGTCACCGCGTGCCCCAGCCAGTGCGCGCGACTTCGTCCCAGCGCGAAGCCCGCCACCAGCGGCAGCACCGCGGCGGCGGCCAGGAACGGCAGCCCCCACCCGATCGCCGCCGCGACCAGTGCCGCCGCAGGCACGAGTGCGCCGCCCAGCGCCCGCGTGTACCGCCGCCGGGTCGCCGCGGCGCCGTGCCGTCGCAGCTGTATGGCGCCGGCGTCCTCGCCGAGGACGGTTCCGGCGGTACGGACCACCACCGGCTCGGGCGACGGCGGCGTCAGCGTGGTGCTCATGCCGCGGCCATCCTCCTTGACCCCGGTGGTGATCGCCGACAGGTGAGCCCCGCCGGCCCAGCGCATCGGCAGCGGGCGATGGACCTCCACGCCCCGCAACCTGCGGATCTCCAGCGACGTCGCCCGGGTGGTCAGCAGGCCGCGCGACACGTGGTAGGTGCCGCCGCGCCGGTCGCGGGTGAGGCGGAAGCCATGGAAGGACAACAGATAGCCCAGCAGGGCGAGCACGACGACGACCAGCAGCGCGACGACCAGCACAGCCAGCACGGCTGCGACCAGACCGAGGCTGGCCAACCTGTCGGCGGTGCCAGTGACCAGGCCGTCCTCGCCCCACCCGAGACCGGACTCGTTGAGGAACTGCGAGCCGACACCGACGATCGCGAGCGCCGCGATCATCCCTGCCGGGCCGAACGGTGCGTAGCGGATCCACGCCGGATCGAGTTGGTAAACCACCGTTTCCGTCTCGTATGCCGCCGTGTCGCGCGCGCTGTCACCGGCGTCGCCGGTCGATCCGGGCGCTTCGTGCGCCGATGTTTCGGGCGAGACCTGAGCGGCGCGGTGCAAGAGGTCGCCACGCAGCGCGGCAGCTTCCGCCATGGTCAGACCGTCCAGTTTCAAAGACTTTTCGCCGGCACCGGTGCCGATCCGCACTTCCGCAAGACCGAGCGCGCGATGCATCACCGACGCCGTCACGTCCACCGACCGCACTCGGTCGATCGGCGCCGACACGGTGGTGGTGCTGACCACGCCGCGCCGGAGCTGGACCTGATCGGGCGCGAAACGGTAGCGGGTGCTGAACCACCGCAGGATGCCGACACCGATGGCACCGCCCGCTGCCGCGAGTCCCCACCAGTTCTGGCCACCTGTCGATCCGGCGACGACGATGGCGATCAGCGCCGGCAGGAACCGCCCGACCTCCTTGATCGGATGGATCAGCAACATCCGGGGGCTCAGCCGATGCCAGCCGTCACCGTGCTCGCCGGCGCCGCCGTCGTGCTGCCGGCGTACCAAACCCTCCCCAGGGCAGACTTCGGCACCCTCCCGACCCGGTCCCCGTACCAAACCCTCCCCAGGGCAGACTTCGGCACGCTCCGGCCCGGAATCCCGTACCAAACCTTCCCCAGGGCAGACTTCGGCACGCTCTTCCTCGTCCGTCACGTCGCATCTCCGTCACTCGCGGCCGTGACCACGGTCAGTTCGTGCACGATCCGTTCCGCGACGCCGGCGTCCAGACCCTCGATCCGCAGTTCGCCCTTCGCCGAGGCGGTCGTCACCGTCACCGAACTGAGCCGGAAGATGCGCTCCAACACGCCGCGCTCACTGTCGACGGTCTGCACCCGGGAGATCGGGGCGATCCGCTGCTCGATGGTCAACAGTCCGCGCTGGGTGTAGACGGCGTCCTCGGTCACCTCCCACCGGTGGATGCGGTAGCGCAGCAACGGCGCGATCAGCGCATCACCGATGAAAACCACTGCAATCAGGACGATCCCGAGCACTTTCCAGAGTGCTGACGGGTCGAGGAAGTACCATGCACAGCCACCGGCGACGAGCAGCACGACGGTCAGGACGACGCCCTCCACCGCCCACATCGTCCGTGCACGAGCGGACACCAGTTCGGCGGGTGGGCGCAGGTCCATGCTCCGACCTTCTCATGCGGACGGTGCCGGGCACCGCGATCGGCATACTGCCGGCCTCTGACCGGATCCGGAGTATGCCCATCGCGCGCCATACACCGCGATCGGCATACCGCCAGCCTCTGACCGGATCCGGAGTATGCCCATCGCGCGCCATACACCGCGATCGGCATACCGCGGCCGGCGCTCCCCCCGTTGCAGGCCCCCGGCCGGCGTCCCATCATGGGCCCCATGAGCAGGCACCGGGTCCAGGTCCGCAGGGTGTATGACGCTCCCGAACCCTCCGACGGCACGCGCGTGCTGGTCGATCGACTGTGGCCCCGAGGCCTCAGCAAGCAGAAGGCTCAGCTCGACGACTGGTGCAAGCAGGTGTCGCCGTCGCCCGAGCTGCGCAGGTGGTACGCCCACGACCCCGAGAAGTTCGAGGAGTTCGCCGAGCGCTACCGCACCGAACTGCAGGACCCGGAACGCGCCGATGCGCTCGAAGCCCTGCGCACGGTTGCCGCGTCCGGCACGCTGACACTGCTCACCGCCGCCAAACGCGACGACATCAGCGAAGCCACCGTCCTCGCTGAAATTCTTTCCTAGACAACGGAACCCGACGACAAGCACCCCGCAACAGTCAGCTTTCGGTCAAGAATCGACCAGAAATCCCCAGGACTATTGCGCTCGGCTTCGCAGCGGCAGCACACTCAGCCGTCGCCGACAGACAGATCCTGATCGGCACGTCCCCCTGAGGAGTTTCAGATGCGCAAATTCTCCCTGCTCGCCGCTATCAGCCTGGCCGCCTCGGCCGGCGCGGTCGGCGGCATGGTTCCCGCTGCGAATGCGACGACAGGCCACGGTGCCGGCGTGCACGCGGTGCACTCGTGCGCCACCGCGAAGGCCGGCCAGGCGTCCTGCGACGCCGTGCACCTGGTCAACAGCGCGGGTCAGAACGTCGGCAGCAGCGGCCGTCTGCAGCCCGCGGCGGCGGCATACGGCAAACCGGTGAAGCCGTCAGCCATCTCGGGCAAGACGCCCACCGACATCCAGAGCGCCTACAAGCTGTCCGGGCTGAAGTCCGGTGGCCGCACGGTGGCCATCGTCGACGCGTACGGCTACCCGAACGCCGAGCGGGACCTGGGCGTCTACCGCTCGCAGTTCGGGCTGCCGTCCTGCACGAAGGCCAACGGCTGCCTGACGATCATGAGCCAGACCGGCAGCACCAGCAGCCTGCCGCGGACCGACGTCGGCTGGTCGCAGGAGCAGGCACTCGACCTCGACGCCGTGTCGGCCGCGTGCCCGGACTGCAAGATCGTTCTGGTGCAAGCGAAGTCGGCATCCTTCGCCGACCTCGGCGCGGCCGTCAACCAGGCCGCGAAGGTGCCCGGCGTCGTGGCCATCTCCAACTCCTACGGAGGCGGCGACGCACCCGACTCGACCTACGGCAGCTACTACAACCACCCGGGCATCGCGGTCACCGCGTCCACCGGGGACAACGGCTACCAGGGTGCCAGCTTCCCGGCCTCCTCGCACTACGTGACCGCCGTCGGCGGCACCTCGTTGTCCACCGCGTCCAACTCCCGTGGCTGGACCGAGAGTGCTTGGAGCGGAGCGGGATCCGGCTGCAGCACCTCCAACGTCGCACCTGCCGGCCAGGACCCCTCGGCCACCCACTGCGCAGGTCGTGCGATGGCCGACGTGTCGGCGGTCGCGGACCCCAACACCGGTCTGGCGGTCTACGCGCCGACATCCTCGCGCAGCTCTTCGTGGGCGCAGTACGGCGGCACATCCCTGTCCTCACCGCTCGTCGCCTCGGTCTACGCCTTGTCCGGCAACACCAGCGGCTACGCCAACACCAAGCCCTATGCCAACCCGTCGGCGCTGTTCGACGTGACCACCGGCAGCAACGGCAGCAACCAGTACTGGTCCAACGCCGGCGTCGGCTGGGACGGCCCGACCGGCCTGGGCACACCGAACGGCACTGCGGCGTTCTGATCGCCAGTCCCTGACCCAGCACGAGGAGACCTCTGCCGCACCGCGCGGCAGAGGTCTCGTGCGTGGCCGACAGCGGCTTCCTCAGTAACTTCTGCGCGACCTCCCAGGTTGGGACGGCACGCTCGAGCGTGATGACCACCGACACCACCTGGGAGCTGCCCGTGCACACCGCGCGGGCCGCTCCACCGCCGGCTCGTTCCGGCCGGGTCCGGCCGTCACCGACGCGTTGGCTCGTCGGCGGCCTGACCCTCTGGGTTGTCCTGTCCGGTCTGCTCGCCGCCCGCCACGGCATGTACTCCTGGCACTACTTCGCCACCGCCGGCCGGACAGTGCTCGGGCACGGTGGATTCCACGTCTACGCGCACCATCCTGAATTGCAGTTCGGCCCACTCACCATGGCGGCATCGGCGGCTCTCGTCGCCGTACCCGCCGCTGCCGCCGACGCGCTCGCCTGTCTGCTGATGCTCGCCCTCGGTCTCGGGTGCGCCACGCTGCTCACCGACCTCAGTCGTGGCCAGACCGGGCGACGGCTGCCACTGGCCGGAGCACTGATCTACGGCTTCCTGCTGTCTCCGTTGTGGCTGGTGCTGGCCGTCCACTACGGCCATCTCGACGACGCGCTGGCGCTGTTCCTCCTCACGGCCGCCGTGGCGACCGCCCGCCGGCAGCACTGGACCGCCGCCGCACTGCTGCTGGCCGGTGCCACCGGAGCGAAGCCCTGGATCCTGCCGATGGCGATGTTGTTGCTGGCGGCGCCGCGCCCCCGCCGCCTCAAGGCGTCGGCGTTGTTCTGCGCAGCTGTGGCGATCCCGTGGATTCCGTTCGTCCTCGTGGACCCGCGCACGCTCGACCTGGGCAACTTCACGATCACCGTCGCCGACAACTCCGTGCTGCGGCTGCTCGGGTCCTCCGCGCTGACCACCCCGGCGTGGGACCGGCCGCTCCAGTTGGTGGTGGGTGCCGCACTCGCGGCGTGGCTGGCACACCGTGGCCGCTGGCTGAGTGTGCCGTTCGCAGTGTTGTCGGTGCGTCTGCTGCTGGATCCGCAGACCTACCTCTACTACGCAGCGGGTCTGGCGGTGGCTGCCGCGATCGCCGACCTGGCGCGCCGACGCCGGCTGCCGATCCTGACCGGTCTCACGTGCTCGTGGACGGCACTCGCAGCCGCACTGTCCGCACTCGGACAGCCGACCGGGTCCGCGAGCATCCGGCTCATCGGCCTGACCGTCGGACTCGCCGCGATCGTCGGCGCTGACGGCTGGTCCGACGAGACACCGGATTACCCCGCGTCCAGCTCACGCCGCCCACGGCGCCATACACCGAGCGCAACCGCCACAGCGAAACAGCCGATCAACACCATCGCGCCCATGGTCGGTCGGGAGCCGCCCGCGTAGTCCGGCACATGCGCGAAAACACCTGCGTCATCGAGCCATTGCGGTGCTCCGAGCTGCTCGTTCAGCTCGGTGACGAGCCGGGCCGAGTCCTGCGTCGCCAGCACCGCGCTGATCGTGGAAGCGGCCAGGTGCCGGAGCTGCGACAGCTCACCGGTCTCCACCAGCCGACCGTCCTTGATGATGGTGCGCTCCCTCAACGGGTCCAGGCCGGAGGTGGGCTCGTCCAGGATCAACAGCCGGGTGCGTGCCGCGAAGGCGGCGACCAGCGCATACCTCGATCATCGACTGTGACGTGACGTCACAGTCAAGACTTCCGGGCGACCACCTGCAGCCACCCGATGGGGGCGTCGAACACACCGTCGCCATACTCCTCGCGCAGTGCGTGCGCCGCGACCTCGGTCGCCCGCTCGATCCCGAGCGTCGGGTGCGCGGCGAGTGCCATGCGCAGCGGTGTGCCGTGACAGATCGCCTCGGCGGTCTCTTCCGGTGTGGACCGGCTCGTGGCGCTGAGCGTCTCCACCGCGATGTCGTCGAATCCGGCGATCCGCAGGTGCTGCCGGACCTGGTCCGGGTCGAAGTAGGCGTAGGGAACCCGCCGCAGGAACTGCACCGGCACCTCGCCGGCGGCGGCGTTGACCGCGTCATCGACGATCCGCCACGACGGGCTGGCCTCGATCCGGTCCCACACGGTGCAGCAGAACGTGCCACCGGGCCGCAGCACACGGAGCGACTCGGCGAAGCCACGCGGCTTGTCCGGGAAGAACATCGCACCGAACTGGCACGCGACCGCATCGAAGGAGCGCGCACCGAAGGGCAGCTCGAGTGCGTCCGCGACCTGCCAGGTGACGTGGTCGGAGCGGCACAGCTGCAGCGCGGTGCGCAACATCGGCGCGTTCAGATCGGTCGCCGTGACATAGGCGTCGCCGGCCGCCACGAGCTGGCGGGTGAGTACGCCTGTGCCGGCACACGTTTCGAGTATGTCGCGCGGTGCGGTGGCCAGCACTGCAGAAGCCAGCCGGCGGGCGGGCTCGGCGAAGATCAGCGGCACGAGCAACCGCTCGTACGTCGCCGGAATGGACCCGACGAATGCGGCGTCACCCTTCGCCATGGACAGACGCTACTCCGCGACGACCGGGTGGAGACAGGGCGCACGTGACGTCCTGCCCCGCGCGATAATGGCAGGAGGGTCGCGTCCCCGGCGCCCCTGACTCCCCCGATACCGGAAGAACCGTGCCAACCACACCACCGCAGACGGCCAACCGCACCTCCTCACCCCGCGAGCACCTGCCCCCCGCAGCCCACGACCGACGACAGCAGGACGGGTTGTTCGCGTCCCTGCGCAACCGCAACTTCCGCTGGTTCGTCTTCGGTCAGGCCGCGTCCACCTCCGGACTGTGGACGCAACGCGTGGCACAGGACTGGCTGGTGCTGACCCTGACGCACAACGCGTTCGTCGTCGGTGTCGCGACCGCCATGCAGTTCGTGCCGACGCTGATCTTCGGGATGTCCGCCGGACTGGTGGCGGACCGCTTCGACAAACGGCACGTGCTGATGGGCACCGTGTCGACGCTCGGGTTGTGTGCCGCCGTGCTCGGGGTGCTCTGCGTGACCGGCACCGTCCAGCTGTGGCACGTGCTGGTGATCGCCTTCCTCACCGGCACCGCCGCCTGCTTCGACAACCCGACCCGCTCGGCATTCATCCACGAGATCGTCGGCCCGGAGAAGCTGCGCAACGCGGTGAGCCTCAACTCGGCGATCTTCCAACTGGGTGCACTCGCCGGCCCGGCGGTGTCGAGCGGGCTGATCACCGCGGTCGGCACCGGTTACGCGTTCCTCGCGACCGGTGCTTGGTACGTCATCGTGTTCGCCGCGTTCCTGGCGATCCGCACCGCCGAGCTGCGCACCGTGCCGCGGCTGGTCCGGGCCAGGGGACAACAATGTATGGCGCTGGCCGAGATCGTGCACCGCCCGGTGCTGCTGTGGCCGATCGTGCTGGCCGGCGTGTGCGCCTTCTTCACCACCAACTTCGCCGTCACGCTGACGGCGTTCGCCAAGGACCTGCACCTGGACGCCGGCGGCTACGGGTTCCTGACGATCTCCCTGGCCCTCGGTTCACTGATCGGCGCGCTCGCCTCCGCCAAGTGGCCGGGATCGCGGCTGCGGCACATCGCGGCGCTGGCCGCGGGCCTGGCGGCCGGGCAGCTGCTGGCGGCCTTCATGCCGAACATGGTGACCGTCGGTGCCGCGTTCGTCCTCATCGGCGCCATCGGTATGCCGTTCCTGATCGCGACGAACACCTCGATCCAACTCGCCTCCGGCGACTCGATGCGCGGTCGCGTGCTGGGCGTCTACATGCTCGTCACGCTGGGCTCGGCAGCAGTCGGCGGACCCGTCGTCGGCCTGCTCGACCAGGCCGGCGGCGCCGCCCTGGGCCTGCTCGCCGGGACCGTGGTGATCGGTGCGGCCGCCGTGCTGGTCAGCCGCCAGCTGGCCCGGGTGGCCGGCATCGAGGTCCGCGACCGGCTCCGGCTGCGCGCTGCGACCATGCGGGCCTGGCTGGCCACCACCACGCGTCTCACCGGCCAGCGCTGAGCCGACGCGCGACACACAGCGGGGCGGCCAACGTGGCGAGGTGCGGCCCCCGGCGGTTGTGGGGGGGCATAGGGGGTTCGAACCCCAGACCAAATCAAGT
>NZ_JBQCGS010000014.1:0-52476 GCF_051955415.1 Flexivirga sp. | reverse complement strand
GGCGCTCCGCGCGGACGGACCGGCGTCGCCGGACGCGTCCTGCGCGGTCCCGTCGGACTCCTGTACGTGCGCCCATTCCGTGGCACCGGTGGCCGGCGACGGCTGCCCGACGCCGGCCGGGTGGCGGCGCGAGCACACGATCAGACCGATCAGTCCACCGAGGAAGACCAGCAGACAGACCCAGACGTTGACGCGCTGGCCGAGGATGTGGTTCGCCGGGTCGTCACGCATCCACTCCATCCAGATCCGACCGACCGGGTAGAGCGTGACGTAGAGGAAGAAGGACTTCCCGCGTCCCAGCCGATAGCGACGGTCGAGCACCACGATGATCAGCGCGATCACCAGGCAGAAGAACGACTCGTAGAGGAAGGTGGGCTGGAAATAGCCGGCGACGATCGGGTGGCCGGCGGCGTCCTTGACGGCGTGCCCGGCGCTCTCGTCCCACTCGTAGACCTTCAACCGCCAGGGCAGACTCGTGGCCCGGCCGTGCAACTCGTTGTTGAAGTAGTTTCCCCAGCGGCCCAGCGCCTGGGCCATGATGACGCCGGGCGCGGCGGCGTCGGCGAAGTCGAGGAAGCGAACACCGTTGCGTCGGCAGCCGAGGTAGCCGCCCAGCGCTCCCAGCGCGATGGCACCCCAGATGCCCAGACCGCCGTGCCAGATCGCGAAGGCGTCCCACGGGTTGCCGTGCTCACCGAAGTAGGGCTGCGGCGAGGTGATGACGTTGTAGAGCCGTCCGCCGATGATGCCGAAGGGCACCGCCCACCAGGCGATGTCGTAGATCACGTCACGCCGGTAACCCCGGTCGCCGAGGCGGCGCCCGGTGACCCACACGGCGAGGACGATGCCGGCCAGGATGCACAAGGCGTACATGCGGATCGGGAACGGACCCAACCAGAAGACGCCGACGGTCGGGCTCGGGAAGTATGACGCCTCGGCGGTCATCGCGGACCGCTCCTGCGTCGGGTTTCGCGATGCGTGCGGTGCTCGATCGGTCGCTCGCTGCGCTCGCTCACCCGCGCACTCCCTCGGCCAACGACGCGGCCTTCTCGGCCAACGCATCGAGGCCGGTCTGCCGATCTGCGGCGTCGACCAACGTACCGACGAGTGCGGAGCCGACGATCACACCGTCGGCGAATGCGGCCACCTCACGTGCTTGTGCGCCGGTCGACACCCCGAGACCCACACAGATCGGAGTGGTGGTGACCGCGCGCGCTCGACCGACGAGGTCCGCGGCCTCTCCGCCAACCGCGTCCCGGGCTCCGGTGACGCCCATGAGGGACGCGGCATAGACGAAGCCACGGCAGGCGGCCGTCGTGGTGATCAGGCGCTCGGGAGTCGAGCTCGGCGCGATCAGGAAGACCCGGTCCAGGCCGTGGGCCTCGCTGGCGGCGATCCAGTCCTCGCCCTCGTCCGGCACGAGGTCGGGGGTGATCAGTCCGGACCCACCGGCGGCGGCGAGATCGCGGGCGAACGCGTCGACGCCATAGCGCAGCACGGGGTTCCAGTAGGTCATCACCTCGCACGACGCACCCGCACCGGCGACGGCTTCGGCCGCGCGGAACACGTCACGGACATGCACGCCCGCGGCCAGCGCGCCGGTCGCAGCGGTCTGGATGACCGGCCCGTCCATCAGCGGGTCGGTGTAGGGCAGGCCGATCTCGACGATGTCGACCCCGGCACGCACCATCGTCAGCATCGCCTCGATGGAGGTGTCGACGTCGGGATAGCCGACCGGGAGATACCCGATCAGCGCGGCGCGTCCCTCCGTCTTGGCGCGGTCGAGGGCCGCGGAGACGCCGCTGGCGGCCGATGTGCTCGTCATACCTGCGTGTCTCCGTCCTCGAGCAATCCGAACCATCGGGCCGCGGTGTGCACGTCCTTGTCACCGCGACCGGACAGGTTGACCAGCAGTAGGGCCTCCGGGCCGAGCTCGCGGCCGAGCTGCATCGCTCCGGCGAGCGCGTGCGCGCTCTCGATCGCCGGCAGGATGCCCTCGCTGCGGGACAGCGCCTCGAACGCGTCCATGGCCTCGGTGTCGGTGACCGGCCGGTATTCGGCGCGGCCGGTGTCGCGCAGGTAGGAGTGCTCCGGGCCGATGCTCGGGTAGTCGAGTCCGGCTGACACCGAATGGGATTCGATGGTCTGGCCCTCCTCGTCCTGCAGCACGTAGGTGAACGCGCCGTGCAGCACGCCGGGGATCGCCTGCCCGCTGAACCGGGACGCGTGCCGACCCGACTCCGGTCCGTCGCCGCCGCCCTCGAGACCGATCAACCGGACGTCCTCGTCATCGATGAACCGGTGGAAGATCCCCATGGCGTTGGAGCCGCCGCCGACACATGCCAGCACCGCGTCGGGCAGCCGGCCGTAGGCGTCCAGCAGCTGCGCGCGCGCCTCGACGCCGATGATCCGGTGGAAGTCGCGCACCATCTCGGGGAAGGGATAGGGGCCGGTCACCGTGCCCAGCACGTAGTGGGTGTGTGCCACGTTGGCCACCCAGTCGCGGAACGCCTCGTTGACGGCGTCCTTGAGGGTGCGTGAGCCGTGGTCGACCGGGACCACCTCGGCTCCCAGGAGCCGCATCCGGGCGACGTTGAGTGCCTGTCGTTCGGTGTCGACCCGGCCCATGTAGACGGTGCAGTCCAATCCCATCAGCGCCGCGGCGGTCGCGGTGGCCACCCCGTGCTGACCGGCGCCGGTCTCGGCGATGACGCGGGTCTTGCCCATCCGCTTGGTCAGCAGCGCCTGACCGAGCACGTTGTTGATCTTGTGCGAACCGGTGTGGTTGAGGTCCTCACGCTTGAGCACCACCTGCGCGCCACCGCAGTGCTCGTCACCGAAGCGCCGCACCGGGGTGATGATGCTGGGCCGACCCGTGTAGCTGCGCTGCAACTCGGTCAGCTCGCCGACGAACGACGGATCGGCCATCGCCTTGCGACGGTGCTCGTCCAGTTCCTCCAGTGCCGCGACCAGTGCCTCGGGGACGTAGCGCCCGCCATACGCGCCGAAACGACCCAGTGGCGGATTGCTGTGAGTCATCGGGTGATCCCCCTCATCGTGCTGACTGCGGTCTGCGGGTCGCCGCCGGTGACCAGGGCTTCGCCGACCAGCACGGCGTCGGCGCCGGCGGCCACGTAGTCGGTGACGTCCTGCGGCCCGCGGATGCCGGACTCGGCGACCCGGACCCGGTCGTCGGGCACCCTCGGCGCGAGCCGGGCGAAGACGCTCCGGTCGACCTCGAGGGTCTTCAGGTTGCGGGCGTTGACCCCGATCAGTTGACCACCCAGCGCAAGCGCCCGGTCGATCTCGTCCTCGTCATGGGTCTCCACCAGTGAGGTCATCCCCAGCTCGGTCGCGTGCTGGAACAAGTCACCCAGCTGCGGGTCGTCCAGCGCCGCGACGATCAGCAGGATGATGTCCGCTCCGTGCGCTCGAGCTTCGTCGACCTGGTAGTGATCGACCATGAAGTCCTTGCGCAGCACCGGGATTCGCACTCGAGCCCGCACGGCATCCAGGTCGGCCAGTGAACCACCGAAGCGGCGGTGTTCGGTCAGCACCGAGATCGCGGTGGCACCGCCCACCTCGTATGCCGCAGCCAGTTCGGCCGGGTCCGGGATCGCCGCCAGATCGCCCTTGCTGGGGCTGCGACGCTTGACCTCCGAGATCACCTTGACCGGGCCGTGGGCGCGGAAGGCCGCCAGTGCGTCGAGCGGCGCCGCCGCGGCCTGCGCCCCCCGGGCGATCTCCTGCGCCGGGATGTGCCGCCGCCGACCCTCGAGGTCCTCGCGAACCCCGAGGATGATGTCGTCGAGGACCGTGGACACCTAGGACGCCCGCTGCGACTGAGCCTCGGCCTGCTGCTCCTGCGGGGTCAGCGGCGGAGCAGACAGCTTGTGGTGGTTGCCGAAGCCCATCTTGGCAAGGACCTTGCCGAGCAGGACGCCGACGATCGCCAAGGCACCGCCGGTGTAGTAGAGCGGGTGCAGACCCCAGGCCACCCCGATGCCCACGCAGACCGCGGCCGCGAGCAGGAACCCCACGGTGGTCCAGGCGGCGACGCTGTGTCCGTGGTCCTCGTGGATTTCTTCGGCCATCAGCCGCTGCTCCTTCGGTGTCGTGATCGCGATGTCGTTGCGCACTGCTTATTCGTCGTCGATTGTGTCAGACCGTGCCGGGCGGTCCGTCGGGTCCTCGCCCTCGCTGAGCATGTCCCAGTCTGAACGCCGGGTCGCCTTGGCCGCGGTCGGGGCGTCATACCGACTGGACAGGCCCGCCCAGCTGCGGGCGCCGATGATCGCCAGGGCCCCGGTCAGCACCAGCAGCACGCCGCCCAGCAGGGCGATCCAGGGCCAGACGGTCAGATCGGCGGTGACCTGGCGGTCTCCGGTGTGGCCGGTCATCGTGGTGGCGACGTCACTGATCGCCTTGACCGGATCGCGCACCACGACGACGACCGCCACGACCGCCACCACCCCGGCGATCAGGGTGATCACCGCAGCGATCCAGCGGGCGACGCGGCCGGTGGTCAGTGTCGCCAGCACGGCCGCGGCGCCGACCAACGCCGCGGCGAGGAGGGCGGGCGACGCCTTGCTGCCGGAGGCCGCCGTGTGCGCACCCTGCAGCACGGCGTCGGTCACCGACCCGTTGACCCAGGTGCGGGTGTTGGCCGCGACCAGCAGGATCACGGCCAGGGCCCCGGTGAGCAGGACCGATCGCTTGCCGATCATCGACGCCTCCTCATCCGATGCTCCGCATCCCGCAGGCCACCGCCACCGCGCGCAGCGCCGCGGCGGCCTTGGTGCGGGTCTCCTGGTATTCGGACTCCGGGACCGAGTCGGCCACGATGCCGGCGCCGGCCTGCACGTGGGCGACGTTGTCCTGCAGCACGGCGGTCCGGATCGCGATGGCCATGTCCAGGTCGCCGGCGAAGTCGAAGTAGCCCACCACGCCGCCGTACACACCCCGGCGGACACCCTCCAGGCGTTCGATGATCTGCATCGCGCGCGGCTTCGGTGCGCCGCTGAGGGTGCCGGCCGGGAAGGTCGCCACGAGCACGTCGTATGCCGAACGGCCCTGCGCGAGCCGACCGACGACGGTGGACTCCAGATGCATGATGTGGCTGTAACGGCGGGTCTGCATGAACTCCACCGTGTCCACGGTGCCGGCGTCGCACACCTTCTGCAGATCGTTGCGCGCCAGATCGACCAGCATCAGGTGCTCGGCGCGCTCCTTCGGGTCGGCGACCAGCTCGGCAGCGAGGTCCTCGTCCTGCTCGGGGCTCTTGCCGCGCGGCCGGGAACCGGCGATCGGGTGGGTGATCACTCGGTCACCGGTGACCTTGACCAACGCCTCGGGACTCGAGCCGACGATGTCGTAGGTCGAGCCGCTCGGGTGCGGCAGCCGCAGGAGGTACATGTAGGGGCTCGGGTTGCCCACCCGCAGCGCGCGGTAGACATCCAGGGCGTCGGCGCTGCAGGGCACGGAGAACCGTTGGGACACCACGATCTGGAATGCTTCGCCGGAGCGAATGTCCTCCTTGGCCTGCTCGACCATGTCGTGGTACTGCTCGCGGGTGTGCGTGCTGGTCGGTGTCAGCTCGATCGGTTCGGGCACCGAGACGGTGCTCGGCGCGTCCACGGCCAGCGCCTCCTGCATGGTGTCCAGCCGGTCGACGGCATCCGACCACGCCTGCTCCGCGCGCTCGTCGGTGTCGTCGTGATTGATCGCGTTGGCGATGAGCAGCACGCTGCCGTCGGAGTGGTCCATGACGGCCAGGTCGGTGGCCAGCACCATCCCAAGCTCCGGGGTGTGCAACCGATCGGCCCCCGAGTCCGTGAGCCGCTCCCAGTGCCGGACGGCGTCATACGTGACGGCGCCGACGAGGCCACCGGTCAGCGGCGGCAGCCCCGGGATGAGCGGCGTCGCGAGGATCCGCAGGGTGTCGCGCAGCACGTCGGTCGGTGTGCCGTCGGTCGGCACACCGAGCGGAGGCGAACCCAGCCACAGCGCCCGGCCGTCCTGCTCGGTGAGCGTGGCGCGACTCTGCGCGCCGATGATGGAGTACCGCGACCACACTCCGCCGTGTTCGGCCGACTCCAGCAGGAAGGTGCCCGGCCGATCGCCGGCGAGTTTGCGGTAGATGCCCAGCGGGGTCTCCCCGTCGGCCAGCAGCCGGCGCACGACGGGTATGACGCGGCGGCCGTCACCGGCCAGATGCAGGAATTGCGGCAGCGTCGGCCAGGTCGCACCCCACTGCAGATCGGCGTGCGGAGCGGACGCGTACGGCATACCGGCCGCGTCGGAAGTCATGCCGTCACCGCGGCCAGGTCGGTGAAGAAGCAGGTGCGAGCACCGGTGTGGCAGGCCGGCCCGACCTGGTCGACGCGCACCAGCAGGGTGTCACCGTCACAGTCGAGGGCCACCGACCTCACGTGCTGCACGTGACCGGACGTGTCGCCCTTGCGCCAGTATTCACCGCGACTGCGGGACCAGAAGGTCACCCGACCGGAGGTGAGCGTGCGATGCAACGCCTCGTCGTCCATCCAGCCCACCATCAACACCTCGCCGGTGTCGTGCTGCTGGATGACGGCGGGCACCAGACCCGCCGGGTCGCGCTTGAGCCTGGCGGCGATGTCGGGGTCGAGAGCGGAGGAACTCACGGCCGCCATTCTGCCGCACCGGTTTTCCGGATCCGTATGCCGTGTGGCGTCGCGCGGTAGGCGATGATCTACCCATGGAGCATCGCACGGACCGCCGTACGCCGAACTTCGCCCAACTCGAGCGGGCCTCGTTGTGTGACGCCTTCCTGGAGACCGGTCCGGACGCGGCCACGCTGTGCGGGGACTGGACCACCCGCGATCTCGCCGCGCACCTCGTGGTGCGCGAGGGACGCCCCGACGCGGCGGCCGGGATGTTCCTGCCGTTGTTGTCCGCGCACCTGGAGTCCGTGCAGCGCAAGGTCGCCGCGTTGCCGTGGGAGGAGCTGGTCGACAAGGTGCGCTCCGGACCGCCGCGACTCGGACCGTTCGGGCTGCCGGGCGTCGACGCAAAGGCCAACCTGTCGGAGTTCTTCATCCACCATGAGGACGTGCTCCGTGCCGGTGACCATCCTGGGATCCGCCGGGACGTGTCCCAGGACGAGCAGGCGGCGCTGTGGGAGGTCCTACCGCGGATCGGTCGGCTGACATTGCGCAACGTGCGTGTCGGTGTCGTCGCGGACTGCCCCGGCCACGGACGACGCAGCCTGCGCAGCCCGCGGGACGACCACGGCAGCGTCGTACTCACCGGCGCCCCCGGCGAGGTGCTGTTGCACATCTTCGGGCGAGCAGCCGTCGCCGACGTGCAGCTGGACGGGTCCGACACCGATGTCGCGGCGTTCCGCGCCGCGCCCCTGGGCTTCTGAAACTCAGACCGCGAAAGTCGCGAGCGATGCACACCGAACCGCCCCAGCGCGCCACACCGAACCTCAGACACCCCGGGCCATGACGAGTTCGGCCCGTCCGTCCGGTGCGACCTCCCGCCTGCCGGTCAGCGTGAACCCGTTGCGTTGATAGGCACGTATGCCGCGCGGGTTGTCCGCCATCACCAGGAGCGAGATCTCGGTCCCACCGTGTTCTCGCACGACCTGCACGCACGCACGAAGCAGCGCGTCGACGGCACCGCAGCCGCGCGCACCCGGGTGCACCCACATCCCCATGACGCACCATCCGGTGTCGAACCGGTAGACCCCGGCCATTCCGACGTCCTGGCCGCCGCGCTCCACCAGGAACGTCGCGACGCGCGCGGCGCGCCGGCGCCATTCGGACTCCTCGAACGCGATCTCGCGCTGGTACGACGAACCGAACATCCGTGGCGACTCCTGCAGAGCGGCCAGCCGAACGCGGCGGTAACGCCGCCAGAGCGACGGCTCGACCCGCACGAGCGAACACGGGGCGACCGTCTCCGGTGTGCTCGGGTGCGTCGTCACCGGCGCAGGCCCGCCGAGGCGGCTCGCGCACAAGGTCTGGTCCACCGACACGGACCCGTTGCCATCAGCGGACCTCGTGACCGGCCGCGCGCAGCGCGTCCTTCACCTCGCCGATGGTCAGCTCGCCGAAGTGGAACACCGACGCTGCCAGGACCGCGTCGGCACCGGCTTCGACCGCTTGCACGAAGTGCTCCGGGTGGCCGGCTCCACCGCTGGCGATGATGGGCACGTCGACCTCGGCCCGGACCGCACGGATCAACTCGAGGTCGAAGCCGTCCTTGGTGCCGTCCGCATCCATCGAGTTGAGCAGGATCTCACCGACACCGAGTTCCGCGGCACGAGAACACCATTCGAGCGCGTCCAGGTCGGTGGACTTCAACCCCCCGTGCGTGGTGACCTCGAAATTGCCGTGCTGGGACCGGCGCACATCCGCGGACAGCACGAGCACCTGGGATCCGAACCGCTCGGCGATCTCCGCGATCACTGCCGGTCGCGCGATGGCTCCGGTGTTGATGCCCACCTTGTCGGCGCCGGCACGCAACAGCCGGTCGACGTCCTGGACCGTCCGCACGCCGCCACCCACCGTGAGCGGGATGAAGACCTGCTCCGCGGTGCGGCCGACCACGTCGTATGTCGTCTCCCGGCCCGCCGAGCTCGCGGTCACGTCGAGGAAGGTGAGTTCGTCCGCGCCTTGCGCGTCGTACCGCTCGGCCAGCTCGACCGGGTCACCCGCGTCCCGCAGCTGAGTGAAATTGACACCCTTCACCACCCGGCCGGCATCGACGTCCAGGCAGGGGATAACACGCACCGCAACCGTCATGCCGGAAGCGTAGCCGGGGCGCCACCGCGGTTGAGTCAGGTCGCGGGCAGGGACTCCGCACTGCCGTCGAACCACCCGGCCGACGACGGCCCTGGAATCACATGCATGTCTTTCGTCTCATATTTTGAGACGGACTTCAGCGGGGTCGAAACGGTCCCCGCAGAAACCGATCTATCCACGGCAGCCCGCGGAAAATGCGTGCTCGCAACACGATTCGTTCACGGCATCTTGCGGCGGACTCAGGTTGACTTCGCTCGGTCAGGACATAACGTCGAGGCCAGTCATGCCGATACCAATAGAAGTACCGACCAGACCACACTCCTCCCCACAGCACGCTGCTCGCTCTGCGCGAGCGCACCCCACACGATCCGGCGACACCCATTCGCTGACCATCCGAGCGCCGAAGCCGAGCGAGGGCGCCCACATGTGGACCGTCGCCCGAGATGGTGGCGAACTCGACCTCAACTCCTCGTACGCCTATCTGATGATGGCGCGCGACTTCGCCTCCACCTGCCGAGTTGCGTTGTCCGACAACGAAATCGTCGGCTACGTCTTGGGCTACGCGCCCCCGGAGCGGCCGAAGCACCTGTTCGTCTGGCAGGTCGCCGTGCGCGGCGATCAGCGTGGCCGCGGCGTCGCCGCGCACATGATCGAGCACCTCGTCGCGACCGCCGACATCGATGCGCTCGAGGCGACGGTCGAGGAGACCAACGACGCCTCACGCGCGCTCTTCGCCAGCATCGCCCGCAAGCATGACGCCGAGCTGACCTGGTCCGAGGGCATCCCGGCAGCGCACTTCCCCGACGGTCACGCCGGCGAGCCGCTGCTGCGTATCCATCCGCTGCGCTGAGCGTCCACGCAGTTCACCACATGCCACATCGCCGCGACCGCGATCGCGACGTCCGTGCCGGGAAAACGCCTGGCACGTAGTCGATTCGACCGAAGGATTCTCCATGACCGTGACCGCCGACACGACGACGCTGGAGTCCGGCGTCCGCAGCTACTCCCGCACGTGGCCCGCGACGTTCGAGCGCGCGAAGGGCAGCTTCCTCTACACGCCCGAGGGCGAGGAGTACCTCGACTTCTTCACCGGCGCCGGCGTGATGAACTACGGGCACAACAACACGATCCTGAAGGAAGCGCTGCTGCGCTACCTGACCGAGGACAACATCGTGCACTCGCTGGACATGCTCACCACGGCGCGCGAAGACTTCCTCACCACCTTCACCGACCAGATCCTGCGCCCTCGCGGACTGGACCACACCGTCATGTTCCCCGGGCCGGGTGGAGCGAACGCGGTGGAGGCGGCTCTGAAGCTTGCTCGCAAGATCACCGGTCGCGAGTCGATCGTCAACTTCACCAACGCTTTCCACGGTATGACGCTCGGGGCTCTCGCGGTCACCGGCAACTCGATGAAGCGCGGCGGCGCCGGCATACCGTTGGTGCACGCCACGCCCATGCCGTACGACGACTACTTCGACGGAGACGTCCCCGACTTCGTCTATTTCGAGCGCATGCTCTCCGACAGCGGCTCCGGGCTGAACAAACCGGCCGCCGTCATCGTCGAGACGGTGCAGGGTGAGGGCGGCGTCAACACCGCGCGACTGGAGTGGCTGCGTCAGCTCTCCGAGGTGTGCCACAAGCACGAGATCCTGCTGATCGTCGACGACATCCAGGTCGGTTGTGGTCGCACCGGAGGCTTCTTCAGCTTCGAGGAAGCCGGCATCGTGCCGGACATCATCTGCCTGTCCAAGGCGATCAGCGGCTACGGCCTGCCGCTGGCGCTCACGTTGCTGCGTCCCGAGCTCGATGTGTGGGACCCGGGCGAGCACAACGGCACGTTCCGCGGATTCGCGCCGGCCTTCGTGACGGCTGCCGAGGCGATCCGCACCTACTGGTCGGACAACGCGCTGGAGCAGTCCACCCTGACCAAGGGTGCGTTCGTCGAGGCGACGCTCAACAGCATCGTGGCCAAGCACCCGGAGGGCGAACTGACCGCCAAGGGTCGCGGGCTCATCCGCGGCCTGGAGTTCGCCGACCCCGACAAGGCGGCGCAGACCTGCCGGAACGCGTTCGACGCCGGCCTCCTGGTGGAGACGTCGGGCCCGCGCGACGAGGTCATCAAGCTGCTGCCGCCGCTGACCATTAGCGAGGACGAGCTGACGCGCGGCCTGTCGCTACTGCGGAACGCTGCCACCGACGCTCTGGACTGATCTGCGCACGCCCGCTTCATCGCCATACATTCGAGAGGAAACCAGCATGCTCGTTCGATCCATCGACGACGTCACCGACACCGACGACGACATCAAGACCGAGAACTGGCGCAGTAAGCGCATCATCCTGGCACGTGAGGGCGTCGGCTTCTCGGTGCACGAGACCACGCTGTACGCCGGCACCGTCAACGATTTCTGGTACGCCAACCACATCGAAGCCGTCTTCATCGTGGAAGGCGAGGGCGAGGTCGTGAACAAGGCGACAGGTGAGCGCCACGAGCTGCGTCCCGGCTCGCTCTACCTGCTCAACGACCACGACAAGCACCAGGTGCTCCCCCGGACCGAGATGCGGACCGTGTGCGTCTTCAACCCGCCGGTCACCGGCCGGGAAGTGCACGACGAGAACGGCGTCTACCCCCTCGTCCTCGAGAACGCTTGACCGAAACCTGCGACACCCCTGCGCGATCCGCGCAGGGGTGTCGATCATTTCCCGACCGAGAGGAGAACGTATGACGACGACCGCTAGCTCGGATCTGTATCCGACGCGACAGCACAGTGAGCAGCCGACGCCCCGCACGCACCCGACCGTCTGGGGAGCAGCTGCGGACGGACCGTTCGACGATGCGGCCCTGCAGGCACACGAACGGCGCGGTTTCACCATCCTGCCGGACTTCATCAGCTCCGAGGAGGTGACCTCGTTCAGTGCCGAGCTGGACCGTCTGGTGTCCGATCCGGCGTTGCGGAACGACGAGCGGGTCGTCATCGAGAAGAGCTCGGGCGAGGTGCGTTCGGTGTTCCAGGTCGAGCGGCTCAGTGCGCAGCTGGATGCGCTCACCCGAGACCTACGCGTGCTGGACCGGGCCCGGCAGTTGCTCGGCTCCGACGTCTACCTGCACCAGACCCGGGTCAACTACATGCCGGGGTTCAAGGGCACCGGCTTCTATTGGCATTCGGACTTCGAGACCTGGCATGCCGAGGACGGCCTGCCTGCTCCGCGGGCGGTCAGTTGCTCCATTGCGCTCACCCCGAACCACCCGTTCAACGGTGGGCTGATGGTGATGCCGGGCTCCCACGAGACCTTCGTGCCGGGTGTCGGCGAAACCCCGCAGAACAACCACGAGTCCTCGTTGCAGGAGCAGACCGTCGGCGTCCCCACCGAGGACGCGATCGCGGACCTGGCGCAGCAGTGCGGGATCGACCAGTTCACCGGCCCGGCCGGCTCGGCGCTGTGGTTCGACTCCAACATCATGCATGCGTCGTCGAACAACATCACGCCGTACCCGCGCTCGAACGTGTTCATGGTCTTCAACAGTGTCGAGAACGCGCCCGTTTCCCCTTTCGCCGCGGCCGCCCCGCGCCCAGAGCACATCGCCGCACGGGACGTCACGCCGTTGCGCTGACAGCCGCTACATTGCCCCGTGTGAGGGACGAGACGACCGGCCATCGCCTGCCCGAGCACCAGCTCGACCAGGTGCTGGCACGGGTGCGGTCCATCGCCGGCCGGCCGGTCGTCCTCGCCATCGACGGGCGCAGCGGATCCGGCAAGACGACGCTCGCGGCCGCCGTGTGCGCGGCATTGGGGGACGCGTGCGTCATCCACCTCGACGACATCTATCCCGGCTGGGACGGCCTGGCCGCGACACCGCCGCTCCTCGTGGCGCAAGTGCTCGTCGCCCTGCGTCGCGGGGAGCCGGCGACATACCGCCGATTCGACTGGGAGCAGGGCACCTTCGCCGATGCGCTCACCGTGCCGCGCACCCGGTTCGTCGTCGTCGAAGGCGCCGGCAGCAGCGTCGGCATCGCCCGCCGGTATGCCGACGTGCGGGTCTGGCTGGAAGCCGCGACTCCGGTCCGCAGACGGCGCGGGCTGGACCGTGATGGCGAAGCCTACGCGCCGCACTGGCAACGCTGGGCCGATCAGGAGGACGCGGTGTTCGGCGCCGACCGCACCCGCGACCACGCGCATCTGGTCTTCCGCACCGACTGACCGTCCCTGGCACGCCACCGCCCTGCACCGAGCGGACAACAAACGCATCGAGCGGACACGACATGATGCCGGTATTTCGTGTCCGCTCCATACCTTTCGTGTCCGCTCGGCAATGGATCAGTCGTCCCGGTCGATGCGGTTGTTCGCCTCCACCAGGGCCGCCAGCCGACGTGCCTCCGCGTTGGCGAAGTCGCCGTCGGAACGCTGCACCGCCATCACCGCCATCGTCTCGGTATCACTCAGCTCCAGCACCAGCCAGGGCGCGCCCCCGCCGAACTGCACGTTGACGATCTCGGCCCACGCGATGTCACGGGAGAGGATGAGGTTCTGGACGTGCAGGCCGCCCGGTGTCGGCTTGGCGTGGACGAGCGCATAGCGCAGCAGGAATGCGGCGACAGCGACCGCGAAGACGATCATCGCGACCGAGTCGGGGGTGCTCCAACCGGTCACTCCCCCTTGCGGGATCCGCACCGCCACGACCACGAACATCACCACGAGCGCGACCGCGACGCCGATGCTGACGAACCGCGAGCGGCGCGGGCGGAACGTCGCGTATGCCGACGACTGCACGGGACTCACAACCGGCAGGCCGCGATCTCGGTGACCAGGATCGCGCGGGCACCCAGATCGTAGAGGCTGTCCATCACCGAGTTGGTCGCCGTACGCGGCACCATGGAGCGGACGGCGACATACCCCTCGCGGTGCAGCGGGGACACGGTGGGCGACTCGAGTCCGGGGGTGAGCGCACAGGCCCGTTCGACCAGCTCCACCCGGATGTCGTAGTCCATCATCACGTAGCGGCTCGCGGTGAGCACTCCCTGCAGCCGTCGGACCAGCACGTCGACGGCCGGCGAGGACTCCGCCGCCCGCTCCTGCGGCCGGATCAGCACGGCCTCGCTGTGCAGGATGGGTTCGCCGAAGACCTCCAGCCCGGCATTGCGCAGGGTGGTCCCGGTCTCGACCACATCGGCGATCACGTCGGCCACCCCCAGGGTGACCGCAGTCTCGACGGCGCCGTCCAGCCGGACCACCCCGGCGTCGACACCGTGGTCCGCGAGGTTCTTGCGCACCAGGCCCGGGAAGCTGGTCGCGATCCGCGTCCCTGCCAGGTCGCTCACGGACGACGCCTGGCCGGGGCGGGCGGCATACCGGAAGGTCGAGGAACCGAATCCCAGCTGCATGACCTCGACGGCGGGAGCCTCCGAGTCCAGCAGCAGGTCCCGGCCGGTGATGCCGACCTGCAGGTGGCCACGGCCGACATACACGGCGATGTCCCGCGGCCGCAGGTAGAACAGCTCGATGTGCTGGTCGGCGTCGACCACCACGAGTTCCTTGGACTCGCGGCGGACGCGATAGCCGGCTTCGCGCATCAGCCGGGTGCTCGCCTCGGCCAGCGCGCCCTTGTTGGGCATGGCGACCCGCAGGGTCTCAGAGGTGGGCATAGACGTCCTCCAGCGAGATGTCCTGGGCGACCATCAGCACCTGCAGGTGGTAGAGCAGCTGACTGATCTCTTCGGCGGTGCGCTGCACGCCCTCGTGTTCGGCGGCCATCCAGACCTCGGCGGCCTCCTCGACGATCTTCTTGCCGATGAAATGCACGCCGGCGTCGAGCTCGCGCACGGTGCCGGAGTCGGCCGGTCGGTCCTGGGCTTTGGCAGTCAGCTCCGCATGCAGCTGATCGAACGTCTTCACGTCAGCCAAGGCTAATTGCCCGTCCCGGCCGGCGACGCACCCGGCCACAGTCTGGTCGCCGGCGCCCCGGACGCCTCATCCCCGCTGGACCGAACGCAGCGTGGCCGCCGTCGCGACGGCAGCCGTCGCGGCTTCGCTGCCCTTGTCCTCCACCGATCCCGGCAGGCCGGCACGGTCCAGGGCCTGCCGCTCGTCGTCGCAGGTGAGCACGCCGAAGCCGACCGGCACACCGGTCCGCACCGTGACCTCGGTGATACCGGTGGTCGCGGCCGAACACACGTAGTCGAAGTGCGGGGTGCCGCCGCGTATGACGACGCCGAGCGCCACGAGGGCGTCGTATGCCGGCGCGAGCCGGGCGCACGCCACGGACAGCTCGAAGGTGCCGGGCACCCGGACCTCCGTCACGTCGGTGACTCCGCACGCCGCCAGACCGCGGTGCGCGCCGGCGAGCAGGCCGCCCATCACCTGCTCGTGCCAGGATGCGGCGACGATCGCCACCCGCAGACCGGCTCCATCGGCGACGGTCGCGGGCGCTCCGTGGCCGCTCATCGCGGCCGCCCGCAGTACTGCGCCATGAGACCGGGCTGCCCGCGAGGTATTCGAAGGAGCGGTGGCGGGGTCCCCAGGAAGTATTCGGAGGAGCGGAGCGGGGGAGAAACTTCCTGGGGTGCCGGAGCGGGGGCGAAACGTCGTGGGGTGATCATGCGGTCTCGCCGATGTGGTGGCCGAGGCGGTCCCGTTTGGTGTCCAGGTAACGGCTGTTGTTGATCGTGCGGCCGGTCACCAGCGGCTCTCGGTCGACGGTCAGGTCCAGTGCCTGCAACTGCTTCTCCTTCTCCGGATTGTTGGTGAGCAACCGCATCTCGGTGACGCCCAGCTCACGCAGGATCGCAGCGGCAGCACCGAATTCGCGGTCGTCGACGGGCAGGCCGAGTTCGGTCTGCGCGTCGACCGTGTCGAGTCCGCCGTCCTGCAACTCGTAGGCGCGCAATTTGTCCAGTAACCCGACACCGCGCCCTTCGTGACCGCGCAGGTAGACGACGGCGCCGCCCTCGGTGCCGACGCGACGCATGGCCTCGGCCAGCTGCGGACCGCAGTCGCAGCGGGTGGATCCGAAGGCATCCCCGGTCAGGCACTCCGAATGCACGCGCACCAGCGGCTTCCCGTCCGGTATGCCGTGCGGTGACACCAGCGCGACGTGCTCGTCCCCGGTGAGCAGATCGACATACCCGAGCATCGTGAAGGTGCCGTGCGTGGTCGGCAGCGTAGTGCGCGCCCGGCACAGGACCCGGTCGTGGCGGACGCGCCAGGCGACCAGGTCAGCGATGGTGATGACGACCAGGCCGTGGCGTGCGGCCAGTTCCTCGGCGTCGTCCAGCCTCATCATCGAACCGTCGTCGTGGACGAGTTCGACGATGGCGCCGACGGGCGCGCACCCGGCGAGGCGGGCCAGGTCGACGGCCGCCTCGGTGTGTCCGGTGCGCACCAGCACACCGCCGTCCCGTGCCCGCAGCGGGAAGACGTGCCCGGGCCGGGTGAAGTCCTCGGCCTCGGACTCCGGGTCGGCCAATGCGCCGAGGGTCCGCGCCCGCTCGGCGGCGCTGATCCCGGTCGTCAAGCCGGCGGCGTCGACCGAGACGGTGTATGCCGTGCCCTTCGGGTCCTGGTTGTCCTGCACCATCGGCGGCAAGCCCAGCCGGTCGGCGATCGCGTGGGTCATCGGCGCGCAGATGACGCCGGACCCGTGGCGCACGGCCCAGCCGATCCAGTGCTCGTCCGCGTGCTGCGCTGCCATGACCAGGTCGACCTCGTTCTCCCGGTCGGCGTCGTCGGCGACCAGCACCGGCCGGCCGGCGGCGATCTCGGCGAGGGCGGCCTCGATGCTGCCGAGCACGCCGTACGCTGCTCCTCGTCCCCCGGCTCGGTCGTCGCTCATGACGTCACCAACTCCTCGTCGCGGTGCGCCGCCCGGTCGGACTTGTGCGTGACCCGCAGCCAGACGACGAACCCCCAGATGACGAAGGCGGCGTAGATCGCGTAGAGCACGGCGGACGGGTAGTACTGGAAGTGCAGCAGTTCGGGCACGCCGACCAGGTCCACCGCGATCCAGGCCAGCCAGAACTCGTTCCAGCCCCGAGCCATCGCGAACGTGGCGACGATCGAGCCGACGAAGATCCACGCGTCGGCCCAGTAGTACCAACTCGGCGGCGTCCAGCCGACGCCGATCATGCGGGTGATCCATTGCACGAAGATCACTGCCACCACCCAGAAGCCGAGCAGCGCCAGCCGTTCGGTCATGGTCGCCCAACGGGGTTGCACCGCCGGTGCGTCCGCGCGTCGGCCGGCCTTGTTGCGCTGCCAGATCCACCATCCGTAGATGGAGGTGAGGATGAAGAAGATCTGCCGCCCGGCCTGGCCGAACATCACCTGTCCGCCGTGCGCGGTGAAGCCGAGGGCGAAGAAGACGGTGAACAGCAGCGCGTTGCCGATGATGCCGACCGGCCAGGCCCAGACACGGCGGCGCATGCCACCGATCGCGGAGGCCAGTCCGAAGAGGTTGCCGACGATCTCGCGCCAGGTGATGCCGTGGCCGCCGATGGTGATGGAGGCGTTGTAGAGGTGCTCGAAGAAGTTCATGCCGGCACCGCCGTCCCGGTCGCGCGCAGCGTGACCATGCGCTCGACATACTTGGCCAGCACGTCGACCTCGATGTTGACCGGGTCCCCCACCGCACGCTCACCGAAGGTGGTGAGTTCCAGCGTGGTCGGGATGAGGCATACCGTGAAGTCGGAGTCGCGCACCGACGCGACGGTCAGCGACACACCGTCGAGTGCCACCGACCCCTTCTCCGCGACGTATGGCGCCAGGTGCGCCGGCAGGGACAGGCGCACCTCGGTCCACCGGTCGTGCTCGTCACGGCGCAGCACCTCGACGACACCGTCGACGTGGCCCTGGACGATGTGTCCGTCCAACCGCCCGTCGGCACGGACGGCGCGTTCCAGATTGACCCGGCCGCCCGGAGCGAGGGCCCCGAGGCTGCTGCGGTCCAGGCTTTCGGCCATCACGTCCACGGTGAACTCGTCCGCAGTGTGCGCGACGACCGTCAGGCAGACGCCGTTGACGGCGATGGAGGCACCGTGCTGGACCTGCTCCAGCACCTTGTGTGCCCGCAGACTCAGCCGAGCCGAGTCGCCCTGGCGCTCAATGGTTTTGGCCGTACCAAGCTCTTCGACAATGCCGGTGAACACGTCACTTCCTCCGATAGGTGAGTCGCACGTCATCCGCGAACCGGGTGACGTCGTGCAGGGTCCAGCAGGTGGCGTCGGACAACGTCCGGACGCCGAGCGGTCCGATCGCCGGGCGTCCGGCCCCGAGCAGGAGAGGGGCGACGTAGCCGATGATCTCGTCGACCAGCCCGGCCGTGCAGGCTGCGGCGCCGAGCGTCGGCCCGCCCTCGAGCAACGCGCTGCGCACGCCGCGCGCGTGCAGCTCCTTCATCACGGCGCCGAGGTCGTGGGTGCGCAGGTGTAGCGCCGGCGCGTGCTCATCGCGTAGGTGGGCGCCGGGCGGCAGGTCACGCTCGCCGACGACCACCCGCAGCGGCTGCCGCGCCGCCGCCGTCGCCGCTGCGGGCCGGGCCGTCAGGCGCGGGTCGTCGGCCAGCGCGGTGCCGGTGCCGACGATGATCGCGCCGACCCGGGCGCGCAGTTCGTGTACGTCGGCGCGCGATCGGTCGTTGCTGATCCACCGGCGGGTGCCGTCGGCCGCCGCCGACCGGCCGTCGAGTGTCGTCGCGAACTTCCAGATCACCCAGGGCTTCTCGTGGGTGACGGAGTAGGTCCACGCCTGGTTCAACGCCTCCGCCTCGGCCGCCAGCACTCCACCGACGACGTCGATCCCGCGAGATCGCAGGATGTCGGCCCCGCCACGGGCGATGGGGTTGGGGTCGTGCTGGCCGTAGACCACGCGGGCCACCCCTGCCGCCGTGAGGGCGTCGATGCACGGTCCGGTGCGGCCGGTGTGCGCGCAGGGCTCGAGGGTCACGTATGCCGTCGCGCCGCGGGCCAGGTCGCCTGCGTCGGTGAGCGCGGCGACCTCCGCGTGGGGGGTGCCGGCGCCGTCGTGCCAGCCACGTCCGACGACGTCGCCGTCGCGGACCAGGACGCAGCCGACGCGCGGGTTCGGATCGGCCACCGGCCCACGGCCGGCGAGTTCCAGGGCAGCGCGCATCGGCTGCGCACCGGCCGCTTCATCGGCGGTGCCCGGGGCCGGATGGTCGGCCAGCGGGTGGGGCAGATGGTCGGACACTGCCTCGTCACTCCTTCCCGGTCCGGTTTCACCGGCTCCGGGGATGACGGGCGGTCGCGCGATCCGTCGGCAGCGCCGACGGTGCGTTGTCGCCGGGTGCGCCGTGGGACGGCACACC
Source organism: Flexivirga sp. (assembly GCF_051955415.1). Lineage (NCBI taxonomy): Bacteria > Bacillati > Actinomycetota > Actinomycetes > Micrococcales > Dermacoccaceae > Flexivirga > Flexivirga sp. The sequence continues at coordinate 33,372 of NZ_JBQCGS010000014.1, read as the reverse complement.
CGCTCGTGCTGCCTCCCATCCGGACTTTAACCGTCGGTCCTGGAGTTTCACCAGGTCAACCGGCTGCCATGGCAGCCGGGTCGCGGACTATCACCGCCGGCTCGGAATTTCACCGACCCCGGAGCACGTTCGTTCTCGAGTATGGCACAGGCGTCAATATGCGCCGACACCCCATGATCTCCCCCGCCCAACCAGCAACCGTTGCCGGTTACGCACGCATCCCGGGCAGATCCACGCAGCCAACCAGCGACCGTCGCCGGTTACGCACGTTCAGTGATGCACACAGGCCGTCGCGAGCCGGCGGAGCTCGCCGATGGCTGCTGCGGCGTCGTCGGCGCCGTAGACCGCCGAACCGGCGACGAACACGTCCGCGCCGGCGTCGGCGCACTGCTCGATCGTCGAGGCCGAGACGCCGCCGTCGACCTGGATGCGGATCCGGCCGCCGCGCCGGTCGATCGCCTCGCGCACCTCGCGGACCTTCGGCATCTGGTCGGCCATGAAGCTCTGGCCGCCGAAGCCCGGCTCGACGGTCATCACCAGCACCATGTCGATGACCTCGAGCAGTTCCTCGTAGGGCGCGAATGCGGTGCCGGGCTTGAGCGCCATACAGGCCTGCGCGCCGGCGGCGTGGATGTCACGGGCGAGGGAGCGCGGATCGGCGGCCGCCTCGATGTGGAAGGTGACGCTGGCCGCGCCCGCCTCCGCGTAGGCCGGTGCCCAGCGGTCCGGGTCGTCGATCATCAGGTGGCAGTCCAGCGGGATCGGCGTGACTCGCTGCAACGCCTCGACGATCGGGAGGCCGAGGGTGAGGTTGGGCACGAAGTGATAGTCCATGACATCGACGTGCGCCGAGTCGGCATCCGCGATGCGTTGCAACTCGCGCTCCAGGTTGGCGAAGTCGGCCGACAGGATGCTGGGTGCGATCTGCACGCGTCCTCCAGATGAATGGTCGAAACAGGCTCGGAATGCTCAGTGCTCGGTCGGGGCGTGCTTGCGCAACAGGGCGAAGAACATCGCGTCGGTGCCGTGCACGTGCGGCCACAGCTGCACGGTGGGGTGATCTCCGAACTGCGGCACCTGCTCCCCCGCCGTATCGCGGAAGAGGGGACGCGCGTCCTCCACCGTCACATCGGCGCGTGACGCGGTCACCGACCGCACGACCTCGGTCGTCTCCGCAACGTGCGGGCTGCAGGTCACGTAGGCCACCACACCGCCCTCGACCGTCGCGTCCAGCGCCGAGTGGAGCAGGTCGGCCTGTATGGCGGTCAGGTCCGTCACGTCGCCGGGATTGCGCCGCCAGCGGGCCTCGGGCCGGCGGCGCAGGGCGCCCAGGCCGGTGCACGGCGCGTCGACCAGCACCCGCTCGTAGGTGCCCGGCTCCTCCGCGCCCAGCTCGCGACCGTCGCCGGTCCCGATCATGACCTCGATCCCCGCGTCGAGTGCCGCACGCAGCGTGCGCCGGACGAGTTCGGTGCGGTGCTCGCTGATCTCGTTGACGAACAGCGTGGTGTCGCGGCGTTGCCCGGCCAGCGCCGCGAGCAGCGCCGCCTTGCCGCCGGGGCCGGCGCACAGGTCGAGCCAGTCGGCCGGCCCGTCGATCCGACGCGGCGCGGCGGCCAGCGCCAGCGCGACAAGTTGCGATCCCTCGTCCTGCACGGCCGCTCGGGTCTCCCGGACCGCGGCGATGTCCGCGGGGTCACCACCGGGCAGGGTGGCCGCGATCGGTGACAGTGACGTCCGCTCGGCGCCCGCCTCGACGAGCTCGTCCACGGTCGCCAGGCCCGGCCGTGCCACCAGCGTGACGGTCGGTGCGGCATTGTCGGCCTCCAGCAGGGACACCAGGGATGCGTCGAGTTCACCGTCGTCGGTGATGCCGTCCGAGCGCAGCGCACCGCGCAGTGCCCGCACCACCCACACCGGGTGCGAGTGTTCGACCGCGAGCGCCTCGTCCCGCGACCGACCGGCGGTGACCTCGCGCACCCACTCGTCGCGGCTGCGCTCGGTGATCCGGCGCAGCACCGCGTTGACGAACCCGGAGGCGCCGGTGCCGTTGACCTCGCGGGCCAGGGCGACCGTCTCGGAGGCGGCGGCGTGGGACGGCACGCGCATGCCGAGGATCTGGTGTGCGCCGAGCCGGAGGGTGTCCAGCACCGGTGGGTCGATCTGCCCGACGGGTCGGCCCGCCGCGAACTCGATGACGGCGTCGTAGAGGCCGCGCATCCGGATGGCGCCATACGTCAGTTCGGTGGCGAAGGCGGCGTCGCGGCCGTGCAGGCCGGCCGCGCGCAGTGCCGTGGGCAGTTCCAGGTTGGCGTAGGCGCCGTCCGCGACGGCCCGGCTCACCTCCCAGGCCACCTTCCGGGTGGGGTCGCCGCCCCGCCGCCGGTCCGCGGGACGGGTGGCGGTGCGGTTCTTGCCGCCGGCACGGCGTGATGCCGGGCGCTGCCTGCCGCGGTCGTCGCGGAAACCGCCGGTCTGTTGCCCGCTCATCCGAGCCTCTCTTCTTCTGCGACGCGTACGCCGCGTGCCCAATCTGCCGCCGCCATCGGCTTCTTGCCGTGGGGCTGCACGGTAGCCACCCGCAGCGGGGTGGTGCCGGTGCCGGCATACAGGGCTCGTTTGGTCGCCAGCAACTCCCCGGGTCTCAGCTGTATGTCGGCCGGAGCGTCCGCCGCGAACGCCAGCACCTTCAACCGGTCGTCCCGGAAGGTCGTCCACGCACCGGGTGCGGGGGTGCACGCACGAACGCGTCGATCGATGGCGAACGATGGTTCGTGCCAACGGATCTCGGCATCAGCCACGGTGATCTTGGGTGCCAGCGACACTCCCTCCGGCGGTTGCGGGACCGGCGAGAGCGAGCCATCGGCCAGACCGTCCAGTGCCGCGACGAGCAGTCCGGCCCCCGCCTCGGAGAGTCGGCCGAGCAGGTCGCCGCTGGTGTCCCGCGGCCGGATGGTCTCGGTCATCGTGCCGAGCACCGGGCCGGTGTCCATGCCCTCCTCGAGCACGAACGCGGTCGCCCCCGTCACCTCGTCACCGTGCAGGATCGCATGCTGCACGGGTGCCGCCCCACGCCACGCGGGCAGCAACGAGAAGTGCAGGTTGACCCAGCCGTGCTGCGGGACGTCCAGCACCGGGCGCGGCACCAGCGAGCCGTAGGCGACGACGGGGCACACGTCGGGCGCGAGTGCGGCAAGCTGCTGCGCGAACCCCGGCTGCTTGGCGGACCGCGGCTTCAGCACCGGCACCCCGAGTTCGTCGCCGAACACTCCGACCGGCGACGGGCGCAACGTTCGGCCGCGTCCGGCCGGCGCGTCGGGGCGGGTCACCACACCGACGAGTTGATGGGAGGAGGCGGCAACGGCCCGCAGACTCGGCAGCGCCACCTCGGGGGTGCCGGCGAACACCACGCGCATCTCAGTCCCGCCTCGTCGGGTTCGCGTGCGGGCTGTCCCGGATGATCGGGCCGGGAAGACCCGCCCATTCGGCCGCCCGGATCTCCTTCAGGGCCAGCTTGCGCTGCTCCCGGTCCAGCCGATCGATGAACAGGATGCCGTCCAGGTGGTCCGTCTCGTGCTGGATACAGCGCGCCAGCAGATGGGTGCCCTCGACCTCGATCGGCTCGCCGTACATGTCGACTCCACGCGCGACGACCGACAGCGAGCGCGGCGTCGGCCACGAGAAGTCCGGGATGGACAGGCAGCCCTCGTCGTCGATGTCGACGTCGCCGGACAGGTCCAGGTCGGGGTTGACGAGGTGGCCGAGCTGGCCGTCCACGTAGTAGGTGAACACACGCAGGCCGACGCCGAGCTGCGGCGCCGCGAGGCCTGCACCCGGCGCGTCCATCATCGTGTCGGTGAGGTCCTGCACCAACGTCCGCAGTTCCTTGTCGAACGTCGTGACCGGCGCGGCCGGGGTCCGCAGCACCGGGTCGCCGTACAGCCGGATGGGGGTGATCGACATGGTGCCTACCGCTCCACCGGGAGCCCGCGCACCAGCAGGTCGGCGCGCAGTTCCTCCGGCGTGGTGAACGCGATCGCGTCCATGCCGGCGTCCGTGGCGGCCTGCACGTTGGCCAGCTTGTCGTCGATGAAGACGCAGTCGTCGAGGCTGCCGAGGTGGCGTACGCGGTCGGCCAGTTCCTCGAAGATCTCGGGGTCCGGCTTGGCCACGCCTTCCTCCCCCGACACGATGATGTCCTCGAAGAGGTCCAGGAAGTCGAACGTGTCCAGCGCGACCGGGAAGGTCTCGGCGGACCAGTTGGTCAGCGCGATCAGCGGTATGCCGGCGGCGTGCAGTTGCTTGAGGATGTCGACGGTGCCGTCGATCGGGCCACGCAGCGACTCGGCGAAATGCTCGCGGTAGGAACGGATCTCGTCGGCGAAGTGCGGGTATGCCGCCGCTGCCGCGGCCTCACCGTCGGCGAAGGTGCGCCCCGCGTCCTGTTGGTGGTTCCAGGCGCCGAAGTCGAAGTCGCGCGCGGCGAGGAAGTCCCGCGCGCGCTGCTCACCCACCCCCGCTGCGATGGCCGGTTGCGGGTCCCAGTCGATCAGCACATTGCCCAGGTCGAACACGACGGCGTCGACCGGGGACGGCGTGAGATCGGGGTCCTCGACGGGCGCGGTCTGCTGCTGGCTCACCACCCAGAGACTACTGACGACTCACAGCAACGCGCCGCTCGGGTCGACGTGCACGGTCACGGTGCCCGGCATTTTGCGGGCACTGCGTCCGGCTCGGGCAGCGACGACCGCCCTCGCAGCCGCGCCGGCGTGCCGGCGGTCGGTGCGCAGCAGCATCCGGGCGCCGTCGCCGTCGCCGCCGTCCGGCGACGGCATCGGGCCGATGCGTTCCAGGGGTACGGCGTCGTCCAGAGCGTGCCGGGTGGCGGTGGCGAAGGCATCGACGTCGGCCGGTGCACCCGTCAGCATGGTCATCCAGGACGTCGGCGGAAGGGCGAGCTCGCGCCGGGCCGCCAGCTCGCGCTCGGCGAACGTGCCAGGAGCCCATCGGCTCAGCGCTTCCACCGGCGGCAGCGTCACCCCGGACGTGACTCCACAGACCACGACGGCGCCGCCGCGGGAGGCCGGCCGGGTGAGCGCGGCGGCGGCGACCCAGCGACGCAATGTTTCTTCTCCCGCGTCGAGGGTGGACCGGTCGAGCAACGCCCATCCGTCGAGCAGCAGCGTTGCGGCGTAACCGGATGCGGCGACCGGCTCGGCACCGGGCGTCGCGATGACGAGCTGTGGTTCGGCGCCCACCTCGTTGCGCACCTCGCCTGCGCCCGAGCGCAGCACGGGCACCCCGGGAAAGGCCCGACCGAGTTCCTCGGCCGTGCGCCGTGCGCCGACGACCGCGGCGTGCAGCCGGGTGCCGTCACACTCCGGACAGCGCCATGGCCGGGCGGCGCGGCCGCACCAGCGACATACGGGCGGCGCGCTGGGCGCGGTCAGCGCGAGGGGTCCGTGGCACTGCTCGCAGCGCGCGATCTGGCGGCACTGCCCGCAACGCAGCGCGGGCAGGTAGCCGCGTCGGGGCACCTGCACCAGCACGGGGCCGTCGGCCAGTGCGGTGTGCGCGGTGGACCAGGCGACGGGCGGCAGGTGCGCGTGCGCAGCGGCGCCGGCGCGTTCGACCTCGCGTTCGTCGGCCGCGACCACCACACGGGGCACCGAACCCGGTGGCGTGCGGGCCTCCACCGCGCGCACCAGCCCGTCCGCCAACCACCGTTGCACCGGCACCGAGCGCACGAACCCACCCAGCAGCAACGCCGCACACTCGCGCTCGGCCCGCAGCCGGAGCACCTCCCGGGTCTGCGGGTATGGCGCCCGCGGCTCCGCGAGCAGGTCGTCACCGTCGTCCCAGCACGCGAGCAGGCCGAGATCGCGCACCGGCGCCCACGCAGCGGCCCGGGTGCCGATGACGCAGCGGACATGACCGCGCAGGACCTTCAACCACGCGGTGTAGCGGGCCTGGGGGCCTTGTTCGGCGGTGAGGCGCACATGCCGGCCCTCACCCAGCTCCCCGACCAGCGCCGCGTCCAACCGGTCCAGATCCCGGTGGTCGGGCACCACCAGCAGGACGCCGCGTCCGCCGTGCAGCGTCGCCCGGGCGGCCTGTGCCAGAGCGGCCGGCCAGTCCTGGGCCGCCTCCACGGTGGGCGCCGCGAGCCAGCTCGCGGCGGGAGCGTCACCGCCGGACAGACGCCTCAGGAACGCCTCGCCTGCCGGATAGCGTTGCCAGGCGGTGTTTGCCGGCGCGGTCGGCCGCTCCGGCACCGGCGCCGTCCGGGCATCGAGCGCCTTCTCGGCGCCGGCGTGGCGCGGTGGCACGGCGAGCCGGAGCACATCGGCCAGCGGACCGGCATAGTGGTCGGCGACCGCGCGGCAGGCGTCGAGGACGGCCGGTGTCAGCACGGGCTCGGGGCTGACGACCCGTCGCAGCGGCGTCAGGCGCCCGGTGTGCTCGGGCTCCTGCACGCGCTCGATCACATATCCGGACACGTCCTTGCCGGCGAACCTGGCCTTGATCCGCACCCCGGGACGAGCCTGCTCGGCGAGCTGCTCGGGGACCGCGTATTCGAACGGCCGGTCCAGATGCGCCAGCCCGACATCCAACACCACGCGGGCCACCGGCAGCGGGATGCTCGCGTCGTCGGGCTCGGCCCGGACGCGCTCCGCCTTCGCCCGGGGCGCGGCGGCGGCGTGCAGCAGGTGCAGCTGCTCCGGTGTGGCGGGTCCGGGTCGGTGGTCGTCGGCCTCGCGCGCTGCTGCCGGCGGAGTGCTGGGTCGGCCGGACGAGTGCATGCCCTTGTTATACGTGACGCCCCGGACATCGCCGGCCGGCAGTCGTGATCAGCAGGCTCAGATGGCCCGCTGCAGCGCTTCGACCTTGTCGGTGCGTTCCCAGGTGAAGGCGTTGTCGACGCCGTCGGCCCGGGTCCGGCCGAAGTGCCCGTATGCCGCGGTCGGCTGGTAGATCGGCCGCAGCAGGTCCAGCTCCTCGACGATGGCGGCCGGGCGCAGGTCGAAGACCGTGTTGATGGCGTTCTGGATCTTCTCCAGCGGCTGCTTCTCGGTGCCGAAGGTCTCGACATACAGGCCGACCGGCTGCGCCTTGCCGATGGCGTAGGCGACCTGCACCTCGCAGCGCTCGGCGAGACCGGCGGCGACGACGTTCTTGGCCACCCAGCGCATGGCGTAGGCCGCCGAACGGTCCACCTTCGACGGGTCCTTCCCGGAGAAGGCGCCGCCGCCGTGGCGGGCCCTGCCGCCGTAGGTGTCGACGATGATCTTGCGGCCGGTGAGACCGGCGTCGCCCATCGGGCCGCCGATGACGAACTTGCCCGTCGGGTTGATCAGCCTGCGGTAGGACGAGGTGTCCAGGGTGTTGCCGGTTGCGGCGAGTTCTTCCAGGACCGGCTTGATGACGAGCGTGTCGATGTCCGGCTCGAGCATGCCTTCCAGGGAGATGTTCTCGGCGTGCTGGGTGGACAGCACCACCGTGTCGAGACGGACGGCCTTCTCACCGTCGTACTCGATGGTGACCTGCGTCTTGCCGTCCGGGCGCAGGTAGGCGAGCTCGCCGCTCTTGCGGACACCGGTCAGTCGCTCGGAGAGCCGGTGCGCGAGGAAGATGGGCAGCGGCATCAGCTCGGCGGTGTCGGAGCAGGCGTAGCCGAACATCAGCCCCTGGTCGCCCGCGCCCTGGCTGTCGCGCGCGTCGGTGCCGCCCTCGGCGCGGTGCTCGTGCGCGGTGTCGACGCCCTGGGCGATGTCCTGCGATTGTTCGCCGATGGAGATGGACACACCGCAGGAGTTGCCGTCGAAACCCTTGAGCGAGGAGTCGTAGCCGATCTCCTTGATGGTGTCGCGGACCAGCTTCGCGATCGGCACGTAGCTGTCGGTGGTCACTTCACCGGCCACGTGGACCAGTCCGGTCGTGACCATCGTCTCGACGGCGACCCGTGACTTGGGGTCGTCGGCGAGCATAGCGTCCAGGATCGAATCGCTGATCTGGTCGCAGATCTTGTCGGGGTGCCCCTCGGTCACGGATTCCGAGGTGAAGAGACGGGCCACAGGTTGCTCCTTCGATGTGCAGCGGCTGCTGGCTGGCGCCACCGTCCGGCGGAGCCACCCGGAGTCTAAACGGTGTGCAGGTGTTGCTGGACGACATCCCACACAGCGCGTGCCAGCGTCGCCTTGTCGGCCGGGCCGACGTCCGCCGCCGTCCCGATGCCGTCGCCGTCGCGGGTGAGGATGTGTATGACGGCCTGGTCCTGGCCGAACGTCACGCCCGGACCGACCTCGTTGACGACCTGGATGTCACTGCCCTTGCGGGCGAACTTGGCACGTGCGTGCTCCATGACGGATGCCTCGGCATCACCGGTCTCGGCCGCGAAACTGACGATGACGGGAGTAGGGCAAGCCCCACGATCGGCGACCAGGCCCTGGACGATGTCGGGGTTCTGGACCAGCCGCAAGGTGAGGTCGTCGTCGCCGGACTTCTTGATCTTGTGATCGCTGTATGTCGCCGACCGGTAGTCGGCCGGTGCCGCGGCCATCACGATCGCGTCGGCGTCGCTTGCCGCGGCGGTGACTGCCCGCTGCAGCTCCACGGTCGTCTCGACGCGCACGACCCTCACCCCGGGCGGGATCGGCAGGTCGGCGTTGGCGCTGACGAGGGTCACCCGTGCGCCCCGCTCGGCGGCGACGGCGGCGAGCGCGTAGCCCTGCTTGCCGCTGGAGCGGTTGCCGAGGAAGCGCACCGGGTCGATCGGTTCCCGGGTCCCGCCGGCCGAGACCACCACGTGCCGGTTGGACAACGGCCCGTCCGGGCGGTGCACCAGGGCCAGCGCGTAGTCGGCGATCTCCTCGGGTGCACGCAGCCGGCCGGGGCCGGTGTCGGCTCCGGTCAGCCGGCCCGAGTCCGGGTCCATGACGTGCACGCCACGCTCCCGCAGGGTCGCCACATTGGCGACGGTCGCCGGGTGCTGCCACATCTCGGTGTGCATCGCCGGCGCGAGGACGACCGGACAGCGTGCCGTCAGCAGCGTGTTGGTGAGCAGATCGTCGGCGAGTCCGTGTGCGGCCTTGGCCAGCAGGTCAGTGGTGGCCGGAGCGACCACCACGAGGTCGGCCCCCTTGCCGAGCCGGACGTGTGGCACCTCTTCGACCCGGGTCCACACGTCATCGGCAACGGGCTTGCCGGACAGCGCGGCCCAGGTGGGCGCGCCGACGAATCGCAGGGCGGCCGCCGTCGGGATCACGGTGACGTCGTGACCGGCTTCGGTGAATCGGCGCAGCAGCAGGCACGCCTTGTAGGCGGCGATGCCCCCGCTCACGCCGAGAACGATCTGCATAGCTGGTGGTTACAGCGCAACCGGGCGTGGTGCGTGGTCCCCGCGAAGTATGGGGAGGAGTGGAGCGAGGCAGAAACTTCGCGGGGTGCGCATCAGGCTTCGATCTTCTCGATCGACAGCAGACCCTCGTTGATCTCGCGCAGCGACACCGACAGCGGCTTGTCGTTGACCTGGCTGTCGACCAGCGGGCCGACATACTCCAGCAGGCCTTCGGACAGCTGCGAGTAGTAGGCGTTGATCTGCCGGGCGCGCTTGGCGGAGTAGATGACCAGCGCGTACTTGGAGTCGGCCACCTGCAGCAGGTCGTCGATCGGCGGGTTGGTGATGCCCTCGGGGGCGGCCTTGGTGCCAGACACGAAGAAAATCTCACTTCTCGTTGGGGGTGTAACCGGTCAGCGGCTGCGCCTCATGAGGTGGCGCAGATGTGCTGCTGCATCAAGTGTACGAGTTCCTCGGCGGCGCGCTGCACATCGTCGTTGACGATGGTGGTGTCGAACTCGGCCTGCGCGGCGAGTTCCCGGCGCGCCGTGGCCAGCCGCACCTCGCGTTCGGCCTCGCTCTCGGTCCCACGGCCGACCAGCCGGCGCACCAGCTCCTCCCAGCTGGGCGGCGCGAGGAAGACGAAGTAGGCCTCGGGCAGTTGCTCGCGCACCTGCCGGGCGCCCTGCAGGTCGATCTCGAGCAGCGGCAGCTTGCCGTCGGCCGCCGCCTCGGTCACCGGGCCGCGGGGTGTGCCGTAGCTGGCCCGGCCGTGTACTACCGCGTGCTCGAGGAACTCACCGCCGGCGACCATCCGGTCGAAGCGCTCCTGGCTGATGAAGTGGTAGTGCTTGCCGTCGACCTCCCCCGGCCGTGCCGGGCGGGTGGTGGCCGACACCGACAGCCAGACCTCGGGATAGTGCTGGCGGATGTATGCCGACACGGTGCCCTTGCCGACGGCGGTCGGCCCGGCCAGCACGACCAGCGGGGCGCATTTCCGCTGGTCGGTGGTGCTGGGGATGTCGGACGTCACGCCTCCCCCGACTGCTCGAAGTGCTCCAACAGCCGCTGCACCTGGTTCGCGCCCAGGCCACGGACCCGGCGCGTCTCGGCGATGCCGATGTCGGCCATGATCTGGCGGGCCCGCACCCGCCCGACGCCGGGCAGCGACTCCAGCAGCGCGGACACCTTCATCTTGCCGATGACCTCGTTGTCCCTACCGGCCTCGATGACGTCGCGCAGCGAACCCTGCGCGTACTTCAGCCGATTCTTGACCTCCGCCCGTTCTCGTCGCGCGGCCGCCGCCTTGGCGAGTGCCTCAGCGCGCTGCTCCGGCGTCAATTGCGGTAGGGCCACGTGTCTTTCTCCTGGCGTGCGTCCGATGCGAGGTGTGTCGCTGCGAGGGTGTTCGTTCACCCGCACCCAGCGAACCTAGCGAGTGTCCCAGCAGTTCGGCAACGAGGGGTCACCCCCGGGTCAGCCGCCCCTCCCGCGGGGGAACGCCGCGCCCACGGACCGACTTGGACCTGCACCGACCAGCGGGTAACGTCGTGCGCCGTTTGTGTCCGACGGACCCCTACCAGGACCTGGAGATGATTCGGTGAGTGTCACTCACCCGTCCAACCAACCCGTCCCGAATTCTGTCCTCCGCCGTGCCGTGGGTGCCTCCGCACTCGGCAACGCCGTCGAATGGTTCGACTATGGCATCTACGCGTACGGCGTCGCCCACATATCCAATGCACTCTTTCCCGCCGGCTCCGACAGCGCCGTCGCGTTCACCCTGCTCGGCTTCGCCCTCAGCTTCCTGATCCGCCCCATCGGCGGATTCTTCTGGGGGCCGCTGGGCGACCGCATCGGCCGCAGGAAGGTGCTGGCCGCGACGATCCTGCTGATGGCCGGTTCGACCGTCCTGGTCGGCGTCATCCCGTCATACGCCGCGATCGGCATCTGGGCGCCGATCCTGCTCTACCTGCTGCGGATGCTGCAGGGCTTCTCGACCGGCGGTGAGTACGGCGGGGCGGCCACCTTCATGGCCGAATACGCGCCCGATCGCCGCCGCGGCTTCTGGGGCAGCTTCCTGGAGTTCGGCACGCTCGCCGGCTTCAACCTCGGTGCCCTGCTGATGCTGTTGCTGACCAACGTGCTCAGCTCCAGCCAGATGGACAGCTGGGGCTGGCGCCTGCCGTTCCTGGTCGCCGGCCCGCTCGGCCTCATCGGCAGCTACCTGCGCTCCAAGATGCAGGACACGCCGGTCTACCGCGATCTGGAGAAGAAGGAAGAGGTCCAGGACAACCCGGGCCGCAACCTGCGCGACCTCGTGGCGCAGTACTCCCCGCAGATCTTCCAGCTGTTCGGGCTGGTGCTGGCGCTGAACGTCGTCAACTACACCCTCATCTCGTACATGCCGACCTACCTGCAGGACGCGATCGGGCTGTCCGACAACGGTGCGCTGATCGTGCCGGTGATCGGGCAATTCCTGATGATGGCCGTGCTGCCGTTCCTCGGTGCGCTCTCCGACCGGGTGGGGCGCAAGCCGCTGTGGGCCACCTCGCTGATCTCGCTGGCGATCCTGTCGGTGCCGATGTTCGCGCTGATGTCCACGGGCACGGTCGGTGCCCTGATCGCCTTCGCCGTGCTCGCACTGCTCTACGCGCCGCAGTTGTCGACCATCTCGGCGACGTTCCCGGCGTTCTTCCCGGCGCACGTGCGGTTCGCCGGACTAGCACTCAGCTACAACGTCGCCACGTCGCTGTTCGGCGGCACCGCCCCGGTGGTCAACGACCGCCTGATCAGTTGGACCGGCGACGACCTGTGGCCGGCCTACTACATGGCGGGCGCCTGCGTCCTTGGGCTGGTGGCCCTGTGGTTCGTCATCGAGACGAAGGGAGTCTCCTTGCGCGGCAAGGAGATCCCCGGCACCGAGGCCGCCGAGGAGGAAGCGCGGGCAGCGCAGGACTCCACGCCGGCGCCGGCACCCAGCCTGGAGCGGTGAGCCAGCGAAGCGCGCTCCGACACCTGGGGCGCCGGTGGCCGGTCGCGCTTCAGTCCAGTGCGGCCGGCGGCCGCAGTGCGGCCGCCTGTTGCTTCACCTCGCGCAACGCCTGCCGCAGCGCCGCGACGTCGGGACCGGCCGACAGGACCGCGCGGGAGGTCGCGGGAAGCACCAGCCGGGCGGCCGGCCCGAACCCGCGTCCGATGTCACCGATCGTCGCGCCCTGGGCGCCCAGGCCGGGAGCCAGCAACGGTGCGCGTGATTGGGCGAGGCGTTCGGCCAGACCCAGGTCGGCGATGTCCTTGCCGACCGTCGCGCCGACCACCATGCCGACGTCTCCGTAGCTGTCGGCACGGGCCAGCGCATTGGCCTCGGCGACCTCGTCCACGATCGTGCCGCTGACGGTCTCCTCGCCCCACATCGCGTGCTGGACGTGCCCGGCCTCCGGGTTGGAGGTCATCGCCAGCACGAAGACGCCACGTCCGGTCCGTCGCGCCAGATCGAACGCCGGTGCCAGCGAACCGAACCCGAGGAACGGGCTGACCGTGATCGCGTCGGCCCGCAGCGGCGAGGCGTCGGACAGGTAGGCCTGCGCATAGGCCGCCATCGTCGAACCGATGTCGCCGCGTTTGACGTCCAGCAGGCTCAGCGTGCCCATCTCGCGCAGGCCGGCCAGCACGTCCTCGAGCATCTCGACGCCGGCTGCGCCGAACCGCTCGAAGAAGGCGCTCTGCGGTTTGACCAGCGCTGCCTGCCCGCCGAACGCCTCGACGGCGATCTCACAGAACTGCCGCAGTCCCTGGACGGTGTCGGGCAGCTGCCACGCCTCCAGCAGGGCGGCGTGCGGGTCGATTCCGACACATACGGATCCGAACCGGTCCACCGCCTCGCCGAGCCGGATGCCGAACGGGTCCAACGCTTTCGGCTGCTGGCCTGCACTGGTGCCCATGACGCTCCTCAGACCCGCCCGTAGAGGTCGAGGTCGCGTGCGTGATCCTGCAACGGCTTGACCTTGAACGGTCCGGCGAGTTGCGCCTCGATGCCCTGCACCGCCGCGGCCAACTGCTGCACCGTGGTGATGATCGGCCGGTCCATGCTGGTGGTCGCCGCGCGGATCGCGTAGCCGTCCTCGCGAGCACCCTGCCCGGACGGTGTGTTGACCACCATCGCCACGTCACCGTCCAGGATCCGGTCGACGATCGTGGGCTCCCCGTGCTCGCCGGTGCCGTCGCTGTGCTTGCGCACCACCTCGGCGGTGATTCCGTTGCGCCGCAGCACATCTGCCGTGCCGGTGGTGGCCAGGATGTGGAACCCGAGGTCGGCCAGCCGCTTCACCGGGAAGATCATCGCCCGCTTGTCACGGTTGGCAACCGAGACGAAGACCGAACCCTCGCGCGGCAGCCCGGTGATCGAGCTCAACTGGCTCTTGGCGAAAGCCGCGCCGAAGTCGTCGTCGAAGCCCATGACCTCGCCGGTGGAGCGCATCTCCGGGCCGAGCAGGCTGTCGACGACGTCGCCCTCGCGGGTGCGGAACCGCTTGAACGGCAGGACCGCCTCCTTGACGGCGATGGCGGAGTCGGCCGGCAACATCCCGCCGTCCCCGTGCGGCGGCAGCAGACCGTCGTCGCGCAACTGCTGGATCGACTCGCCCAGCATGACGCGAGCGGCCGCTTTCGACAACGGCACGCCGGTCGACTTGGCCACGAACGGAACCGTGCGGCTGGCGCGCGGATTGGCCTCCAGCACATAGAGCGTGTCGTGTGCCAGGGCGAACTGCACATTGATCAGGCCGCGTACGCCGACGCCCTCGGCCAGCGCCCGGGTGGAGGTGCGGACCCGCTCGATCTCCTCGGCACCGAGGGTCACCGGCGGCAGCGTGCACGCGGAGTCGCCGGAGTGGATGCCGGCCTCCTCGATGTGCTCCATGATGCCGCCGAGGTACATGTCGCTGCCGTCGAAGAGGGCGTCGACGTCGATCTCGACCGCGTCGTCGAGGAAGCGGTCGACCAGCACCGGGTGCTCGTGGGACGCGGTCGTCGCGCGGGTCACGTAGTCGGTGAGGGTCTCGTCGTCATACACGATCTCCATGCCGCGACCGCCCAGGACGTACGACGGACGGACGAGCACCGGATAGCCGATCTCGCGGGCGACCGCGAGCGCCTCGTCCACGCTGTATGCCGTGCCGTGCTTCGGCGACGGCAGTCCCGCCTCCGCCAGCACGCGACCGAACGCGCCGCGGTCCTCCGCCAGGTCGATCGCCTCCGGCGAGGTTCCGACGATGGGCACGCCGGCGTCCTTGAGGGACTGAGCCAGGCCGAGCGGGGTCTGTCCGCCCAGCTGCACGATGACACCGGCGACCGGACCGGCCTGCTGCTCGGCGTGGTAGACCTCGAGCACGTCCTCCAGCGTCAGCGGTTCGAAGTAGAGCCGCGTGGAGGTGTCGTAGTCGGTCGACACGGTCTCCGGGTTGCAGTTGACCATGATCGTGTCGAACCCCTTGTCCTGCAACGCGAACGACGCGTGCACACAGGAGTAGTCGAACTCCACACCCTGACCTATGCGGTTGGGGCCCGACCCCAGGATGATCACGGCGGGCCGCTCGCGCGGCTCCACCTCCGTCTCCTGGTCGTAACTGGAGTAGTAGTACGGCGTCTGCGCGGCGAATTCGGCCGCGCAGGTGTCGACCGTCTTGTAGACCGGGCGCACGCCGAGGGCGTAGCGCAGGCCGCGGACCACGGCCTCCGGCATCCGGGTCAGCTGCGCGATCTGCGCGTCGGAGAAGCCGTGCCGCTTGGCCAGCTTGAGCAGTTCGGGCGTCAACTGGTCGGCATCGGCGATGATGCCGGCCACCCGGTTGATCAGCTCGATCTGGTCGAGGAACCACGGGTCGATCTTGGTGCCCTCGAAGACCTCCTCGACACTGAGTCCGGCGCGAAGAGCCTGCTGCACCAGCACGATCCGTCCGTCGGTCGGGGTGCCGGCCTGCTCCAGCAGCGCCCGGCCCATCTCGCGGCTCGGTGCGTTGTCCGGGTCCCAGTGGAACGTCGCGCCGCTGCGCTCGAGCGACCGCAACGCCTTCTGCAGCGCCTCGGTGAAGTTGCGACCGATCGCCATCGCCTCGCCGACCGACTTCATGGTCGTGGTCAGCGTCGGGTCGGCGGCCGGGAACTTCTCGAAGGCGAACCGCGGCACCTTGACCACGACGTAGTCCAGCGTGGGCTCGAAGCTGGCCGGGGTCTCGCGGGTGATGTCGTTGGGCACCTCGTCGAGCGTGTAGCCGATCGCCATCTTTGCGGCGATCTTCGCGATCGGGAATCCGGTCGCTTTGGAGGCCAGGGCGGAGGAGCGCGACACGCGCGGGTTCATCTCGATGACGATCATCCGACCGTCCGTCGGGTCGATCGCGAACTGGATGTTGCAGCCGCCGGTCTCCACGCCGACCTCGCGGATGACCGCGATGCCGACGTCCCGCATCTTCTGGTATTCGCGGTCGGTGAGGGTCAGCGCCGGCGCCACCGTGATCGAGTCGCCGGTGTGCACGCCGACCGGATCGACGTTCTCGATCGAGCACACGACCACCACGTTGTCCGCGCGGTCCCGCATGACCTCCAGCTCGTACTCCTTCCAGCCCAGGATCGACTCCTCCAGGAGCACCTCGGTGGTGGGGCTGGCGTGCAGACCGGCGCCGGCGATGCGGCGCAGGTCGGTCTCATCGTACGCGAAGCCGGAGCCGAGACCGCCCATGGTGAACGACGGTCGCACGACCATCGGGTAGCCGAGTTCGTCTGCGGCAGCGAGGCATTCGTCCATCGTGTGGCAGATGATGGACTTGGCGGACTCGGCACCGCAGCGTTCGACGACTCCCTTGAACCGCTCGCGGTCCTCCCCCAGCTGGATCGCTTCGACGCTCGCGCCGATCAGCGGGCAGTCGTACTTCTCGAGCACTCCCGCGTCGTGCAGTGCGATGGCGGTGTTCAGCGCGGTCTGGCCGCCCAGCGTGGCCAGCACGGCGTCCGGGCGCTCCTTGGCGATGATCGTCTCCACGACCTCCGGCGTGATCGGCTCCACGTAGGTGGCGTCGGCGAACTCGGGGTCGGTCATGATCGTGGCCGGGTTGGAGTTGACCAGGATGACCCGCAGGCCCTCCTCGCGCAGCACCCGGCAGGCCTGGGTGCCTGAGTAGTCGAACTCGCAGGCCTGGCCGATCACGATCGGCCCGGACCCGATGACCAGCACGCTCTTGATGTCGTCCCGCTTCGGCATCAGTTGTTCTCCTTCGTAGCGTCGGTCGTGTGCTGTGCGAGCTGCTCGACGAACCGGTCGAAGAGGTATGCCGCGTCGTGCGGCCCCGCGGCCGCCTCGGGGTGGTATTGGACCGAGAAGGCGGGAATATCAAGGCACTCCAGCCCTTCGACCACGTCGTCGTTCAGGCAGATGTGCGACACGCGCACCCGGCCGTACTGCTCACCGGCGGGTGCCTGGACCGGCTCACCGTCGCGCGGCGCGTCGACCGCGAACCCGTGGTTGTGTGCGGTGACCTCCACCTTGTCGGTCGTGCGGTCGAGCACCGGCTGGTTGATGCCGCGGTGGCCGTACTTCAGCTTGTAGGTGCCGAAGCCGAGCGCCCGGCCGAGCAGCTGGTTGCCGAAACAGATGCCGAAGAAGGGGATCCGCGCCGCGAGGACTTGCCGCAGGACGTCGACCTGCGGTGCGGTCGCCGGATCACCCGGTCCGTTGGAGAAGAACACACCGTCGGGCTGGACGGCCCGGATCTGCTCGAAGGTGCTGTCCGCGGGCAGAACGTGGACCTCGATGCCGCGCTCGGCGAGCCGCTGCGGCGTCATCGCCTTGATCCCCAGGTCGACGGCGGCGACGGTGAAGCGCTGCTCCCCCTGTGCCGGCACGACATACGGCTCGGCCGTGCTGACCTCAGAGGCCAGCTCGGCGCCGCTCATCTGCGGCTGCTCGCGGACCCGCTGGGCGAGGATCTCGGCCGGCTCGTCGGTGCGGGAGAAGATGCCGACCCGCATGGCGCCGGCCTCGCGCAGGTGGCGGGTCAGGGCGCGCGTGTCGATGTCGCAGATGCCGACCACGCCCTGCTCGGACAGCTCGTCCTCGAGGGTGCGTTGTGCTCGCCAGTTGGAGGGGCGCAGTGCGGGGTCACGGACGACGTAGCCGCTGACCCAGATGCGCTTGGACTCCGAGTCCTCGTCGTTGACACCGGTGTTGCCCACGTGCGGTGCCGTCATCACGACCACCTGACGGTGGTAGCTGGGGTCGGTGAGGGTCTCCTGGTAGCCGGTCATGCCGGTCGAGAACACGGCCTCGCCGAAGGTCTCGCCGATCGCGCCGTAGGCCAGGCCGTCGAACGAAGTGCCGTCCTCGAGCACGAGGATCGCGCGGCCACGCCCGGTCAGCGGATCGATTGGATGAGTCTGGTTCATGGTCACTTCTGGGGTCCCCTCAAAGTATTGGAGCGACGAAGGAGCGGAAAACTTTGTGGGGCTTCCTCCTGGTCGAGTAGGGTCGGTCGGCCACGCAGGAAGGTGGCCTGCACCCGGCCGGTGAGCGTCATCTGGTGCCACGGGTTGTTGCGCGACAGCGAGCGGGAGTCGGCGCGGTCGATCTCCACAGCGGGAGTGGGGTCGATGAGGGTGATGTTGGCCGGTTCGCCCGCGGCGAGCGGCCGGCCGTGGCCGTCGAGTCCGGCGATGTGTGCGGGCGCGGTGGACATCACGGTGCCGACCTGCTGCCAGCTCATCAGCCCGGGCTGCACCATCACCGTGTTGACGACCTGCAGTGCCTGCTCCAGGCCCAGCATCCCGAATGCCGCCTCGGCGAACGCGTGCTCCTTGTCGTGCCGGGCATGGGGTGCGTGGTCGGTGGCGACCGCATCGATCGTGCCGTCGGCCAACGCTTTACGGAGTTCGGCGATGTCCTCGGTCGGCCGCAGCGGCGGATTGACCTTGAAGGTCGGGTCGTAGTCGCTGAGCCGCGTCGTGTCCAGCATCAGGTGGTGCGGCGTGACCTCCGCGGTCACCGCGATGCCCTGGGCCTTGGCCCAGCGGATCACCTCCACCGAGCCGGCGGTCGAGACGTGTGCGATGTGCACCCGCGAGCCGGTATGGCGGGCGAGCATCACGTCGCGAGCGACGATGACCTCCTCGGCGACACCGGGCCAGCCCGGCAGGCCGAGGCGCCCGGAGAGTTCGCCCTCGTGGCAACACGCGTTCGCATCGGCCAGGCGCGGCTCCTGGGCGTGCTGTGAGACCACGCCGCCGAACGCCTTGACGTATTCCAGCGCCCGGCGCATCAGCCGCGCGTCGTGCACACACTTGCCGTCGTCGGAGAAGACCCGCACGGCTGCGCGGCTGCGCGCCATCAGGCCGAGCTCGGCGAGCTCTTGTCCCGCAAGGCCTTTGGACACCGCGCCGATGGGTTGCACGTCGACCAGCCCGCACGAGCGGCCCAGGTCGAGCACTCGCTCCGCCGCCTCGGCGGTGTCCGTCACCGGAGTGGTGTTGGCCATCGCCAGCACGGCGGTGAAACCGGCCGCGGCGGCAGCTGCCGACCCGCTGGCCACCGTTTCGGCATCTTCGCGGCCGGGCTCGCGCAGGTGGGTGTGCATGTCGACCAGGCCCGGCAGGGCGATCAGTCCGTCCGCGTCGAGGACCGTGGCGTCGCCCGCGTCGACGGTGCCGACCTCGGCGATCACGCCGTCGCGCACCAGCAGGTCCTGGCGGCCGGTACCCAGCAGATCGGCGCCCTTGATCAGGTATGTCGTCATTCCGCCCCTCCTAGCAAGTGGTAGAGCACGCTCATCCGCACCGCGACACCGGCCGAGACCTGGTCGAGGATGAGCGAGCGGGCTTCGTCGGCGGCATCCGCAGTGATCTCGAGGCCGCGGTTCATCGGGCCGGGGTGACAGATCACGGCATGGTCCGGCAGGGCGCGCAGTCGGTCGCGGGTCAGCCCGTAGCCGACCGTGTATTCGCGCGGCGTCGGGAAGAACCCGCCCGTCATACGTTCTTTCTGGACCCGCAGCATCATCGCCGCGTCCAGTTTCGGCAGCACCTCATCGAAGTCGTAGGTGTACGAGAACCCTTCGGCAGCAGCCCACTCCGCGATGCCGCTGGGCATCAGCGTCGGCGGGGCGACCAGGGTGACCTCGGCGCCCAGGGTGCGCAACAGGATCAGGTTGCTGCGCACGACCCGGGAGTGCGTGAGGTCGCCGATGATGCCGATCCGCTTGCCGGCGAGATCACCGAGCCGGGTCTGCATGGTGTAGGCGTCCAGCAGCGCCTGCGTCGGGTGCTCGTGCGTGCCGTCGCCGGCGTTGACGACCGCGGCGTCGACCCAGTCGGTCACCTGCTGCGGCGCCCCACTCGCGTGGTGGCGTATGACGAGAGCGTCGACACCCATGGCGGCGACCGTCATGACGGTGTCGCGCAACGATTCGCCCTTGCTCACCGAGGAGCCCTTGGCGGACACGTTGATGACGTCGGCGGACAGCCACTTCCCGGCGATCTCGAACGACGAGCGCGTGCGGGTGGAGTCCTCGAAGAACAGGTTGACCACGGTGCGGCCGCGCAGCACCGGCAGCTTCTTGACTTCGCGTTGCTGCACGTCGTGCATCTGGGCGGCGGTCGTCAGGATCTGGGCGGCGTCCTCGCGGGTGAGGTCCGCCGCGGACAGCAGGTGCTTCATGCCGGCCCCTCTGCGATGCGTACTTCCTCGACACCGTCCGGGTCGGCCAGCCGGACACTGACCCGCTCGGACCGCGCAGTCGGGAGATTCTTGCCGACGTGATCGGCTCGGATCGGCAGCTCCCGGTGGCCTCGGTCCACCAGGACCGCCAGCCGCACCGCCTGCGGCCGGCCGAGGTCGCCGAGCGCGTCCAGCGCGGCGCGCACCGTGCGGCCGGAGTAGAGCACGTCGTCGACCAGGACGACGACCTTGCCGTCAACCCCGCCGTCGGGCACGGTCGTGGCGCCGACCGCGCGGGTCGGCTGGCTGCGCAGGTCGTCGCGGTACATCGTCACGTCGAGTGAGCCGACGGGCACCTCCGCGCCCTCGATCTCGCGCAACAGGGCGACGATCCGAGCTGCCAACGCCTCACCGCGGGTCGGGATGCCGAGGACCACCAGATCGTGCACGCCCTTGTTGTGCTCCACGATCTCGTGCGCGATGCGCCGCAGTGCGCGGGAGATGTCGGGTGCGGTGAGCACGATGCGGCCGGGCGGACCGGCCTCGGCCAGGGATGAACCAGAGTCAGGACGCTCCATGCGTCGGGACCTCCTTCGCCGCCTCACGGGACGGAATCGTTAAAGGATGTCGAACGGGGCAAGGGTACCGCTGCCCCTGATGTGGCCTGCATCACGTCCGCGCTTCGGCCCTCCGGTCGGCCCCGACCCGCCGCCGCACCGAAACCGCTACTGTCGCGACTTCCTCGCCGAACCAAGCAGGAACCGGCAAATGTCTCGCTACTGTCGCGACTTCCTCGTCGAACCAAGCAGGAACCGGCAAATGTCTCGCTACTGTCGCGACTTCCTCGCCGAACCAGGGGGACGGCGGTCGGCCCCGACCCGCCGCCGGCGCGGTCAGACCAGTGACTGGCGCACGGCGGCGATCTTGTCGAGCAGGCCGTTGACGAACTTCGGTGAGCTGTCGGTGGACAGCTCCTGGGCGAGCTTGACCGCCTCGGAGATCACGACCGGCGCGTCGACGCCGTCGCTCCACACCAGCTCCCAGGTCGCCGCACGCAACAATGACCGGTCGACGGCCGGCATCCGGTCCGGCGGCCAGTCGCTGGGGCTGTATGTCGTCAGCGCGTCGTTGATCGCGGCCCAGTGCTCGACCACGCCGCGCACGATCTGCACGGTGTAGACCGGCAGTGGCGTCTGGGTGGTCGGCACGTCGACGCGCTGATCGACCAGCTCACGGGCGTTGACGCCGCGTTGCTCGGCCTCGAAGAGCAGGTCGAGCGCCTTCTTGCGCGCCTTGCTGCGTGCGCCGCGGCGTGCGGTGGTGTCCGGCGTCGGAGACATTGTCAGCTGACGCGACCCAGGTAGGAGCCGTCCCGGGTGTCGACCTTGACCTTGGTGCCCTGCTCCAGGAAGAGCGGCACCTGGATCTCGGCGCCGGTCTCCAGCGTGGCCGGCTTGGTGCCGCCGGAGGAGCGGTCACCCTGCAGGCCCGGCTCGGTGTGACTGATCTCGAGCACCACCGATGCGGGCAGCTCGACATACAGGACGGTGCCGTCGTGCTGCGCGACGATCGCTTCCTGGTTCTCCAGCAGGTAGTCGGCGGCCTTGCCGACGGTGTCCGCGGGGATCGGCAGCTGGTCGTAGGTCTTGGTGTCCATGAAGATGTAGTCGGTGCCGTCGTTGTAGAGGTACTGCATGTCCGACCGGTCCACGTTGGCGGTCTCCACCTTCACGCCCGCGTTGAACGTCTTGTCCACGGTCTTGCCGGACAGGACGTTCTTCAGCTTGGTGCGCACGAACGCCGGGCCCTTGCCGGGCTTGACGTGCTGGAACTCGACCACTGACCAGAGCTGGTTGTCGATCTTGAGGACCAGACCGTTCTTCAGGTCGTTGGTGGATGCCACGTTTCGCTCTTCTCTTTCGGTGACCAGCGCTCAGGGCGCTCGGGACGTATGACGCGCCGCGCCACGAGCTGCCGGCATCAGGGCGTGCGGCAGCCGCTCGAAGCGGCGGGAGTGGCCCAGTCTAACGGTTTCGGGCGGTGTGCCGCGTCACGCGTCCTCCAGCGCCCGCCGGAAGGCCGCCAGGGCGTTCGGCGAGAACAGCGCGAAGGTGACCTCGCGCACGTTCGTCCGAGTCCGCCGGACCGTGCTGGTCGCGATCCGCGCGGCGTCATCCATCGGCCAGCCGTAGATGCCCGCGGACACCGCCGGGAAGGCGATGGTCGCGGCGCCCAACTCGTCGGCAACCCGCAACGACTCCCGGTAACAACTGGCCAGCAGCGCCGAGCGGTCCTGCCGGGTGCTGAACACCGGGCCGACCGTGTGGATGACCCACCGCGCGGGCAGCGTGCCTGCCGTCGTGGCGATCGCCTGCCCGGTGGGCAATCCGTCGGGCAACCGCGTCTCCCGCAGCTGCCGGCAGGCGTCCAGGATCGCCCGGCCTCCTGCCCGGTGAATCGCACCGTCGACTCCGCCGCCACCCATCAGTGAGGAGTTCGCCGCGTTGACAATGGCATCCACGGTCACCGTGGTGATATCGGCTCGGACGGCGCTGACTTCCACACGCGCCACGCTACGCCGCACCGGGCGTCATCGGGCCCGACCGGGTGGCTCCTCCGGCATACTCGCTCATCGTGAGTACCGTCAGCCGCCCGGCGCAGCGTGACCTGGGTCTGGACGCGGCCCGCGGCGTCGCCATCGCGGCCATGGTCATCGCGCACGCCGGCCCACTGGTTGCGCGTGTACGTCCTGAGTGACTCGCACTACCGGCTGACCGGATTGCTGCCGCTCTTCCTCCTGGGCGCCGTCCTCGGCCGGGTCGGGCACACCACGGCGCGAACCCAGCGGGCAACCGCCGCCCTCGGCCTGCTCGCCGGGTGCGGCTGGCTGGTCGGCAAGGCGCTGCACTGGAGCACCGATCCGGGCCGATGGGTGGACAATACCCACGACGTCGCCCTGAGCGCGCTGGTCTTCGCCGCTGTGTGCGCCGCGGCGGGCGCACCCGCGCTGCTGGGCGTTGTGTCGCGCGCCGTGCTGCGCCCCGTCGCCGTGATCGGCACCGTCGCGTTGTCGACCTACGCACTGCAGTTCGTGCTGCTCGTGCTGCTGGTCCGGCACGGGCCGGCCTGGTTGCCGTTCGGGTGGCGACCGGCCGCCGTGTTCGTCGCGGCGTGCCTGCTGGTCAGCTGGTGGTGGGCGCGGCTGGTCGGCACGGGGCCGCTGGAGTGGGCACTCGGGGCGCTCAGCGGTCGTGCGCTGCTGCAGCGGCAGCCGGCACGCGGCTGACCGCTGCGGTCATCGCCGTATGGCGTCGAACGCCTCCCGCAGCATTCTCTCGTCCGGCCCGACGAGCCGCGTCGGGGCACCGACGGCGGTGAGGGCCACGAAGCGCAGCGTCGAACCGCGGGTCTTCTTGTCCCGTCCCATCGCGGCACGCAGTGCCCTCCAGCGTGCGTCCACGTCACCGGTGACGGCGTATGACGTGGGCAGTCCCACTCGGTCCAGTGCGGCCCGATGCCGTTCGACCAGCGCGTCGTCGATCAGGCCGGCCCGGCGGGAGAGCTCGGCGACATACATCATGCCGACGGCGACGGCGTCCCCGTGCCGCCAGCGGAAGCCGGAGACCTGCTCCACGGCGTGCGCGAAGGTGTGCCCGTAGTTGAGGATCTCCCGCAGCCCGGCCTCGCGCAGGTCGGCGCCGACGACGTCGGCCTTGACCCGGACGGCCCGGGCGATCAGCTCGGGCAGCACGGCGCCGGACACGTCCGTGGCCGCGACCGGGTCGGCCGCGAGCCGCAGGATGTGCTCGTCCGCGATGAACCCGCACTTGATCACCTCGGCGAGCCCGGCGACCAGGTCCTCGCCGGGCAGGGTGCGCAGCAGGTCGAGGTCGCAGATCACCGCGGCGGGCGGGTGGAACGAGCCGACGAGGTTCTTGCCCTCGGGGATGTTGATGCCGGTCTTGCCGCCGACGGCCGCGTCCACCATGCCGAGCACCGTGGACGGCACCTGTACCACCGGCACGCCGCGCAGCCAGGTCGCGGCGACGAAGCCGCCGAGGTCGGTGGTCGCGCCGCCACCGAGCGCGATGACGGCGTCCGAGCGGGTGAACCCGGATTCGGCCAGCACGGACCAGAGACGGACCGCGACGTCGGCGGTCTTGGCGGCCTCCGCATCCGGCAACGCCTGCACGACCGGTCGCCGGCCCGCGGCCGTCGCGGCGGCTGCGATGCGGTCGGCCGCACCGGCCAGCACCGGGGCGTGCACGATCAGCACGCGCTCGGCGGCCTCGGGCACCCGCGCGCTCACCTGGTCGAGCACGCCGTGGCCGATGATCACCTCGTAGTCACCGTGCTGGTCGTCGGCGACCCGGATCACCTCGGGCTCACTCATGACCGGACCCGGCCACCAGGGCCACCACCTCGGCGGCGACCTCCTGCGCCGACCGCCCGTCGGTGTCGACCACCCAGGTCGCCAATCGCTCGTAGGTCGGCCGGCGCTGGGCCATCATCCGCGTCCAGGCGGCCCGTGGGTTCACCGCGAGCAGGGGGCGTGCCGTCGAGAACCCGACCCGGCCTGCAGCGTCGGCGATCGTGACGTCGAGGAAGACCACCGGCAGCGATTCCAGCAGCGTGGCGGTGGCCGGAGTCATCGGCGCTCCCCCGCCGACGGCGACGACGCCGCTGCCGGTCACCGCCCGCGCCACCGCGTCGGCCTCCAGCTCGCGGAAGTGCGCCTCGCCGTGTTCGACGAAGATGTCCGAGATCGCTTGGCCCTGCTCGGTCTCCACCAACTCGTCGGTGTCGGTGAAGTCGGCGCCCATCTGTTGGGCGACCAGTCGTCCGACGGTGCTCTTGCCGGCGCCGGGCGGCCCGATGATGACGACTGCCGGCGCGTTCATCGCTGCAACTCCGGGATGGCAGCGAGGTATGCCGCATGGTTGCGTGCCACTTCGGCGACGCTGTCGCCGCCGAACTTCTCCAGCGCCTCCTTGGCCAGCACCAGGGCGACCATCGCCTCGGCGACCACCCCGGCAGCCGGCACGGCACACACGTCCGAACGCTGATGTATGGCGGTGGCCTCCTCGCCGGTCGCGACGTCCACCGTCTTCAGCGCCCGCGGCACCGTCGAGATCGGTTTCATCGCCGCACGGACCCGCAGCACCTCACCGGTCGACATGCCGCCCTCGGTGCCGCCGGCCCGGTTGGTCTCCCGACGGATCCGGCCGTCCTCCCGCACGATCTCGTCGTGCGCGGCGGACCCGCGGCGCGCAGCGGTGCGGAAACCGTCGCCGACCTCGACTCCCTTGATCGCCTGGATGCCCATCAGTGCGCCGGCCAGCTGTGCGTCCAGCCGCCGGTCGCCGTGCACGTGCGACCCGAGACCCGGCGGCACGCCATACGCCAGCATCTCCACGATCCCGCCGAGGGTGTCACCGTCCTTCTTGGCCACGTCGATGACCTCGACCATCCGGCGAGACGCGTCCGTGTCGAGGGAGCGCACCGGATCCGCGTCCAGCGCAGCCACGTCGTCCGGGCCCGGCAGCGGAGCCTCGTCGGACACCTCTTCGCCACCGATGGCGACGGTGTGCGACACCAGCCGGACGCCGAGGGCCTGCTCCAGGAAGGCCGCGGCCACCCGGCCGAGGGCGACGCGGGCCGCGGTCTCCCGGGCGGAGGCCCGTTCCAGCACCGGACGCGCCTCGTCGAAGCCGTACTTCTGCATGCCGACCAGATCCGCGTGACCCGGCCGCGGCCGGGTGAGCGGACGGTTGCGAGCCAGCTCGCCGGATGCGCCGACATCCGCGGCGGCCGCGAGCGCCTCCGGGTGGATCGCCTCCGTGCTCATGACGGCCTGCCACTTGGGCCATTCGGTGTTGGCGATGGTGATCGCGACCGGCGAGCCGAGCGTGCAGCCGTGCCGGACGCCGCCGGTGAACGAGACCTCGTCCTGCTCGAACTTCATCCGCGCGCCGCGGCCGTACCCGAGCCGGCGCCGCGCCAGCGCGTCGGCGAGGTCGGCGGCACCGATGGTGATCCCGGCGGGCAGGCCGTCGATCACGGCGGTGAGTTGCGGCCCGTGCGATTCGCCTGCAGTCAACCAACGAAGCATGTCGCTGATCTTTTCATGTGGTCGGAACGGCCGGTATGCCGCGCCGTATGGCGAGAAGGGCTCAGCTGAGTGCAGCCGAGCGGCCCGCGCGTTGCATGACGTCCAGCGGCGCCGGCGTGCCGGTCATCAACTCGAACTGTGCCGCACCCTGATGGATCAGCATCTCGATCCCGGGCACGATGCGAGCACCGTATGCCGCGGTCGTCGCCGCGAGCGCGGTGGGCCACCCGGCATACACGACGTCGAGCAGGACCTGGCCGGGGGCGATCGTGGCCCCGGCGGAGGCTGCTGCCGCCACCGCGTCGGCGAGCGCGTCGGCGGCACCCGCCGGCACCGTGCTGACCACCAGCGGCGCCTGCAGCACCGCCGCGGCACCGTCCCGGGGGCCGCCCGACTCCCCTACTGTCACGATCCGGAACCCGTGGTCGCGTGCCTGCGCCAGGGTGGACGCGCGCACGTCACGGCGTACGACGAAGACGACCTCCGGCACGCCGAGTTCGGCCAGTGCCGCCAGCGCCGACCGCGCGGTGGCGCCGGATCCGACGACCACGGCCTGCGGCACCGTGCCGGCCCGGACGCCGGCGTCCCGCAGCGCCTCACGGATGCCGGCCACATCGGTGTTCTCGCCGTGCCAGCCGCGCCCGTCCCGCAACAGCGTGTTGACCGCGCCGGTGCGCCGCGCCACGTCGCTGGAGCTGTCGGCGATCAGCAGTGCCTCCTCCTTCAGCGGCATTGTCAGCGACAGGCCGCGCCAGGTCGGCCCCAGTCCGGAGACGAGTTCCCGCAAGGAGGCGGTGTCGCACTCTCGTATGTCGTAGGACCAGTCCGTCATACCGAGCGCTGCGTAGGCGGCGCGGTGCAGCACCGGTGACATCGAGTGGGCGATCGGCTTGCCCAGGACTGCGGCGCGATGCCGGGTCAGCACTTGCCCGGATGTTTCTGACACCACGCGTGGAACACCTGCTCGTTCTGCTGTTGTTCGGCATAGGTGTCGGCGAAGAGGGTCTTGCCCGTCTCCGGGTTCACCGTCACGAAGTAGAGCCAGTTGCCGTTCGCCGGGTGCAGCGCGGCCTTGATCGCGGCCAGACCCGGGTTGTTGATCGGCGTGGGCGGCAGCCCGGTGTTGAGATAGGAGTTGTACGGCCCTTTCCTGGCGCGTTCCTGGTCCGTCGTGGTGATGGTGCCGCGCTTCTTCTCGGCGTAATGGATCGTCGAGTCCAGCTGCAACGGCATGCCCTTGGTCACGCGGTTCTGGATGACCCGGGCGACCTTCGGTCCGTCCTCGGCCAGCCGGGACTCGGCCTCGACCAGCGACGCGACCACCATCACCTCGTGGAGTCGGTTCTGCGGGATGTGCAGGGGTGCGATCTTCTTGCGCCATTCGTCGGCCATCGTCTGCAGCTGTTGCTGCGCGGTGGATCCCTTGGCGAAGTTGTAGGTCGACGGGAAGAGGTAACCCTCGAGGTGTCCTGTGGCGGCGGCCGGCAGGCCGATCGACTGCGCGGTGACCTTCTGGTAGTCGGCGACCGGGACACCGGTCTGCTTGGACAGCAACTGGAAGATCTGACGCGCCCACAGGCCCTCGGGGACCGTGATGCCGGTGCTTTGGAAGCTCTTGGGGTCCAGCATCATGGCCAGCGCGGACTGCGCGCTCATCTTCTCGTGCAGCGTGTAGCGGCCCGGCTGGATCCGCCCGAAGTCGCGGCTGGTCGACGCCGCCTGCACGAACGCCGCCGAGGACTTGACCACGCCGGCCTTGAGCAAGGTCTGGGCGATCGCCGTCCCGGTGTCCCCTTCCTTGACCACGATGGTCACCGAACCGCTGCCCGTGCCGGTGTAGTCCGGAACGCCCTTGCTCATCCCCGGCAGGCTGATCCGGCCGACCTTGCTGGCCGCGTAACCCGCGCCGGCCAGCACCAGCACCATGAGGAGCACCAGCAGCAGGCACGAGCGGCCCGCGCGGCGCCTGCGGTGACGCTGCTGTTCCTCGTACGACGTGTGCCGGTCGGGCCCGCCGTGGTCGTCCTCGCTGGCCCAGTCGTGGAAGCCGGTCCACCCGTCGTCCGCCACGGACACCGCGACGAACTCGGTCGTCTCGTCCTGGGAGGGGTCCGGTTGCCGGCGGGCGGACCGGGTCGGCGCCGCCGGACCGCTGCTTTGGCCCGCGGCGGCCTGCCGGGCCCGGTCGCGTGCTTCACGGCGCGTGCGCGGAGCGGGATCGTCCGCGGACGTCCCGTCGGGAGAAGTGTTCACCGTGACCTTTCCGTGTCGGTTCGGGAGCGCGAGTGCCGTGGCTTGCGTCCGCCGACGAGTTCTCCGGCAGGTTGGCCGGAAACGCGCTCCGCGTCAAGCGCGGCCTGCAGGATCAGCACGGCGGCCTGCTGGTCGACCACCTCGCGCCGCTGCCTCGACCGCAGCCCACTGGCCTGCATGGCGCGGTGCGCGTCGACGGTGGTCATCCGCTCGTCGACGAGCCGCACCGCGAGCCCGGGCGCCCGACGCCGCAACGCCTTCGCCCACCCGCGGGCGGCATCGGCAGCAGCGTGCTCGCGCCCGTCCAGGGACAACGGCAGACCCACCACCACCTCGATCGCGGCACGGTCGGCGGACAACTCGGCCACTTCCTGTATGTCGGACTCGTCGCCCGCTCGCCGCAGGGTCCGGACCGGCGTCGCGAGCACGCCGTCCGGGTCGCACGCGGCGACGCCGACGCGGACACTGCCCACGTCGACGCCGATCCGGACCCCGTGCCTCACCGGACTCCAGTGAGGTTGTGCAGTTGTCCCTCGACCGCTTCGAGCGCCGCGCCGACGGCCGACGCGTCGGTGCCGCCGCCCTGGGCGATGTCCGGCTTGCCACCCCCGCCACCACCGAGCACCCCGGCCGCCGTGCGCACCAGGTCGCCGGCCCTGATGCCGCGGTCCCGGGCGGCGGCATTGGTAGCGACGACGATCAGCGGCCGGCCCTTGGCCGCTCCGGTCACCGCGACGACGGAGGGGTGCTCGTCACCGAGACGGCTGCGCAGCCCGGTGACCAGGGACCGGACCTCGTCCGCACCCAGGTCGCCACCGTCGTGGGTCAGCACCCGCACACCGCCGATGTCGGAGGCGCCGGCGAGCAGTTCCCCGGCCTGCGCCTGCAACTGCTGCTGCCGCAGCGTCGCGATCTCCCGCTCGGCCGTCTTGACCCGGGTGAGGAGTTCCTCGACCCGTTCGCGCAACTCGCCCGGCTGTGCCTTGACCAGTCGCCCGAGCTCCGCGACGATCGCGCGTTCCTTGGCCAGGTAGCGCAGCGCCTCCATGCCGACGAACGCTTCGACGCGGCACACGCCGGAGCCGACGGACGACTCGCCCGTGAGGGTCAGGGCGCCGACCTGCGAGGAGTGTGCGACGTGCGTGCCACCGCAGAGCTCGCGGGACCAGGGTCCGCCGATCTCGATGACCCGGACCTGCTCGTCATACGTCTCGCCGAACAGTGCCAGCGCGCCCCACTCGCGGGCTTCGGGCAATGTCATGTACTGCGAGGAGACCGGCAGGTCCTGGCGCACCGCGAGGTTGGCGACCTCCTCGATCTCCGAGCGGGTCTCCGCCGACAGCGCGCTGTTCCAGGCGAAGTCGAGCCGCAGGTAGCCCGGCTTGTTGTACGAGCCGCTCTGCAGCGCCGACGGGCCGAGCACCTGCCGCAGCGCCGCGTGCACCACGTGGGTGCCCGAGTGCGCCTGGCAGGCCGAGATGCGCCAGTCGGGGTCGACCTGCGCCTCCACCTGTTCACCGACCTTGACCTCACCGGTCGCCACCTCGACGGTGTGCACGACCAAGCCCTTGACCGGCCGCTGGACATCGAGCACGCGCAACCGGCCGGTCGGGGTGGTGATGAAGCCCTCGTCGGCGATCTGACCGCCGGACTCGGCGTAGAACGTGGTCCGGTCCAGCACGACCTGGCCGGTCGCGCCCTGCTCGAGCCCGTCGACCCGTTGCCCGTCCGAGACGAGGCCGACGACCGTGCCTTCGGTCGAGAGGGCCTGATAGGCCTGCCAATCGGTCGCTCCGAGCTCGCGCAGTTCCTTCCAGATCTCGGTGTGCGCGTGCCCGCTCTTCTTCGCCTTGGCGTCCGCCTTGGCTCGCTCGCGCTGCTCGGTCATCAACCGGACGAAGCCCTCACGGTCGACGGCGACGCCTTGCTCGGCGGCCATCTCGAGGGTCAGGTCGATCGGGAAGCCGTAGGTGTCGTGCAGCGCGAACGCCTCCGACCCGGGCAGGGTCGGCGTGCTGCTGCCGCCCAGCGCCGCCGAGGACTGCTTCGCCTTGGTCACCGCGGTGTCCAGGATCGTGGTGCCCTGGTCGAGCGTGCGCCGGAAGGCGTCCTCCTCGCCGTACGCGATCTGGCTGATCCGGCCGAAATCGGTTTCCAGCTCCGGGTAGGAGGCCTTCATCCGGTCCAGGCTGACGGGCAGCAACTGCGGCAGCACCTTGTCGCCGTAGCCGAGCAACCGCATGGCACGCACCGCACGGCGCAGCATGCGCCGCAGCACGTAGCCGCGCCCCTCGTTGCCCGGCGTGACGCCGTCGCCGATCAGCATCAGCGAGGACCGCACGTGGTCAGCGACGACCCGCAGGTGCACGTCGTCCGGGTGACTGGAGGTGGCCGCGTGGCCGGAGTGCGCGCCGTAGACCTTGCCGGTCATCTGGGCGGCCTTGGCCAGCACCGGGTAGACCTCGTCGATCTCGTAGAGGTTGTCCTTGCCCTGCAGCAGGGTCGCCATACGTTCCAGGCCCATGCCGGTGTCGATGTTGCGCTTGGGCAACGGACCGGCGACGTCGAAGTCCGGCTTGCTGCGGACCGCCGAGAGCTCCTCCTGCATGAACACGAGGTTCCAGAACTCCATGTAACGGTCCTCGTCGACCGCCGGCCCACCGTCCTGGCCGTATTCGGACCCGCGGTCGTAGAACAGTTCGGAGCTCGGGCCGCCGGGACCGGGCACACCCATGTGCCAGTAGTTGTCGTTGGCGTCCCGGCGGGTGATGCGGTCGGTGGGTATGCCGATCTGCTCGTGCCAGATCGCGAACGCCTCGTCGTCGTCGATGTAGACCGTCGGCCAGATCCGCTCCGGGTCCAGGCCGTAACCGCCCTCGTCGACGGAGGCGGTGATCAGGCCCCAGGCCAGTCGGATGGCGCCTTCCTTGAAGTAGTCGCCGAAGCTGAAGTTGCCGTTCATCTGGAAGAACGTGCCGTGCCGGGACGTCTTGCCGACCTCTTCGATGTCGCCGGTGCGGACGCACTTCTGCACGCTGGTGGCGCGGTCCCACGGCGGCGTCTGCTGGCCCAGGAAGTAGGGCTTGAACGGCACCATGCCGGCGTTGACGAACAGCAGGTTGGGGTCGTCGTAGATCAAGGGGGCGGAAGGCACCACGGTGTGCTTGTTCCGTTCGAAGTAGTCCAGCCAGCGTCGGCGGATCTCCGCGGTTTCCATCATCAATTCCTTTACGTCTCACATCGTCGGTCGAGGAGCGACTGGGTCACGTCGGTCGAGTAGGGCGAGCCCGTGTCGAGATCATGTGTCCGATGGACTTGACCTCGACACGCTCGGTCGTCGCTGCTCGATCAGCGTGGACTGGGCAAACTGGTCGAAGGCGGGGCCTTACCGGCCCTCGATAGCTCGCGCGCCGTCGATCCGCTCGCCCGGCAGTGTCAGCCGGGTGTCGGCTGCCAGCACCTCGCGCAGTTGCGCCTCGCGCAGCGCCATACCGCGGCGGACGTCGGCCCGGAACCGCGTCGCCTCTTCACGACCCGCGCGGCGACCGGCGAACGCCACGCCGGCGGCCACCAGAACGGCGGGGACCCACCACTTCATCTGCGGTCACCCATGGTGTTCGACGGCTTCACCCGCCGCGACTCGACCGCGGACCGCACCCCGTAGGAGAAGGCCGCAAGCTTGATCAGCGGACGCCCCACGGTCGCCGTCGCGACCGAGGTCAACGCGCTCACATTGGTGGTCATGGTCGCGACGTTGGAGGAGATCGTGTCCAGCCGGGCCACCTGCTGACCGGTCGCGGCAACGGTGTCGGTCACTTCGCGCAACAACGGCACGGTCTCGTCGGTGATCTCGCGGACCCCCGCGCGCGTCTCGTCCAGCACCTTGCCGGCCTTGCCGATCACCGCGCCCATGCGCAGCACGAGCACGACGAACGCCAGTGCGGCGATCATCCCGGCCAGGTCCCCCAGGGACACGTTCATGAGTGCTCTTCCATGATTGCTGTCCAGCGTACCGAACCGGACCGCCCTCTCCGGCATACCTGCCGGGCCGGCGGCATCCGGCACACGACGACGGCCCCGTCCCACCCGGTGGTGGGACGGGGCCGTCAGACGATCACTTCCGGCTCACGGTGGGGCCGGCCGGTCAGGAAGCGTCCGCCTCCACGACCAGGTCCGGCTTCACCTCGGGGAAGTGGCAGGCGATCGTGTGCGCGGGTTTGCCTTCCTCCGGCTCGAGCAGCGGCTCCTCGGCGGCGCAGATCTCCTGCGCCTTCCAGCAACGGGTCCGGAACCGGCAGCCGCTCGGCGGGTCGATCGGGCTGGGCACGTCGCCGATCAGCCGGATGCGTTCGTTCGGCACCGCGCCCCGGACCACGTTGAGGTCAGGAGCCGCCGACAGCAGCGCCTGGGTGTAGGGGTGTTGCGGCTTCTCGTAGATGTCCTCGCGGTCGCCGAGTTCGACGACCTTGCCGAGATACATGACG
This sequence comes from Flexivirga sp., assembly GCF_051955415.1. Lineage (NCBI taxonomy): Bacteria > Bacillati > Actinomycetota > Actinomycetes > Micrococcales > Dermacoccaceae > Flexivirga > Flexivirga sp. The sequence goes on along the minus strand of NZ_JBQCGS010000014.1, from coordinate 487 downwards.
GCGATGCGGTCGCAGAAGTGGCGGACGATGCCGAGGTCGTGCGCGATGAAGACGAAGGCGATGCCCAGGTCACGGCGCAGCTGGCTCATGAGGTTCAGGACCTGCGCCTGGATCGACACGTCGAGCGCGGACACCGGCTCGTCGGCCACGACGACCTTCGGTTCCACCGCCAGTGCGCGGGCGATGCCGATGCGCTGGCGCTGTCCGCCGGAGAACTCGTTCGGATAACGATTGACGTGCTCGGGGTTCAGCCCGACGGTCTCCAGCAGCTCCTGCACCCGGGCCTTGATCTTGTTCTTCGGCACGATGCCATGGATCTCCAGCGGCGCACCGATGATCTTCAGCACGGTGAACCGCGGGTTCAGCGACCCGTAGGGGTCCTGGAAGATCATCTGGATGTCCCGGCGCATCGGCCGGAGCGCCTTCTCCTTGAGGTCGGCAATCTCACGTCCCTCGAACTCGATCGAGCCGGAGGTGGGTTCCAGCA
>NZ_JBQCGS010000013.1:0-7356 GCF_051955415.1 Flexivirga sp. | reverse complement strand
CCCCCCCCCCCCCCCCCCCCCCGGCCGCGCGCCGGGCCGGCGGCGCCCCCTCGCCTCCTCCCCCCCCCCCCCCCCCCCCCCCCCCCGCGCCCCCCCCCCCCCCCCCCCCCCCCCCCCCCCCCCCCCCCCGCCGTTTTGGTCGTCGTCTTCGCGGCCGTCCGCTTTTCGTTCGATCGCTTGATCTGGGCTGTCACCCGCCTCGGCTGGTCGTGCGGTCGCCGTGACCTGGGCTGTCACCGATCGTCGTCTTCGCGGCCGTCGGACTCACAAGGCCTGCAGCAGCGCGCGGTACCAGCGGATCCCCTCCCGGAACGACTCCACGCCGAGGTGTTCGTCGACACTGTGCAGACTCTGCCGCTGCGGCTCGTCCATCCGGAACGGGTTGAACCGATAGCAGTTGTGCCAGACGCGTTGGAAATGACGCGCATCGGTGGCCGCCATCACGACATACGGGACCGGCACGACGTCCGGCATGACGTCGCGCGTCGTGCGTTCCAGCAGGGCGAAGGCGTCGCCGAGGTCGGCGACCGGGCTCGGGTCGTATGCCGTGCGCACCACCACCTCGATGTCGTCACCGACCAGGGTCCGCACCCGGTCCACGGCCTCCTCCGCGGTTTCGGTGACCGCGACCCGCAGATTGACCCCGGCGGTCGCCGTCGTCGCCAGCACATTGTTGGCCGGAGCGCCGCTCAACTGGGTGACGGCGTACGTGGTGCGGGTCATGGCCGCCGTGGCCGGCCCCCACCGGGCGAAGACTTTCGCGAGCGGCCGGCGCAGGGTGTCCGCGCGCCCGACGAGCGCGCCGAGCGGCCCGCGGACGTGCGGCGCCATCCGGCGCAGCATCTCGATCGCCGGCTCGGGCAGTTGCGCCGGCGCCGGATGCTTCTCCAGCGCCAGGATCGCCCGCGCCAACTTCGCCGGTGCGCTGTTCCGCGGTGGCATCGACGCATGACCACCCTCGGCGCGGGCGACCAGCTCCAGGTCGACCACACCCTTCTCGGTGAGGCCGATGACCGCGAGCGGACTCGAGACACCGGGGAACGCGCCGCTGACCGCCATACCGCCCTCGTCGAGGACCAGCCACGGCTGCACGGCACGCTCCTGCAACGCGGCGATCGCCGCCTGCGCCGTGGTGCCGTGCACCTCCTCGTCGGACCCGAACGACAACCACACGTCCTGCGCCGGACGGACACCCTCGCCGATCAGCTCCTCGACCGCGGCGCACACGGCCACCAGTGACCCCTTGCAGTCCAGCGTGCCGCGCCCCCACACGACGCCGTCCACCACCCGCCCGTCGTATGCCGGATGCGTCCACTCGTCACGGGGATCGACCGGCACGACGTCCTGATGGGCCATCAGCACGACCGGACGACTGCTCTGCTCGCCCGGCCAGCGCAACAACAACGCATGGTCCGGCAGGTCGACCTGCTCGCAGGTGCCGAACAGCAGCGGGAAGTGGCTGCGCAGGTCGGCATGCAACCCGTCGAACTCGGCTGCGTCCTTGCTCGCACCGGCCACGGTGCGGCGCCGGACGGCGGCCTGCAAGGCTGCGACAGCATCGGTCATGGCCGGAGTCTAGGCAGCGCGGCGGAGCACCGGCAGCACTTCGGCGGGCGGTGGGTCGTCCGGTCCGCGCGCTGCTGTCATAGGTTGGACCCCATGAAGATCGCCGTGACCGGATCCATCGCCACCGATCACCTGATGACGTTCAAGGGTCGGTTCGCTGACTCGCTCGTCGTCGACCAGTTGGACAAGATCTCGTTGTCCTTCCTTGCCGAGGACCTGCAGATCCGTCGCGGCGGAGTCGCGGCCAACATCTGCTTCGGAATGGCCAACCTGGGCCTGCACCCGGTGTTGGTCGACGCGGTGGGCGAGGACTTCGCCGACTACCGGTCCTGGCTGGAGCGGCACGGCGTCGACTGCGAGTCCGTCTACGTCTCCGAGACCAAGCACACAGCGCGTTTCGTCTGCACCACCGACGACGACATGGCGCAGATCGCCACGTTCTACGCAGGCGCCATGAGCGAGGCCCGCGAGATCGAACTCGCGCCGGTCGCCCGCCGGCTCGGGGGACTGGACATGGTGATGGTCGGCCCGTCCGATCCCGAAGGCATGCGACGGCACACCATCGAGTGTCGTCAGCGGGGCATCCCGTTCATCGCCGACCCCAGCCAGCAGCTGGCATTCGCCGACGGTCCGTTCATCCGCGAGCTCATCAGCGGCGCCGACTACCTGTTCACCAATGAGTACGAAGCCCACATGACCGAGCAGAAGACCGGCTGGTCGGCCGACGAGATCCTGCAGCAGGTCGGCACTCGGGTGATCACCAAGGGCAAGGAGGGCGCGGTCATCCTGCGTCGCGACGAGGACCCGATCGAGGTGCCCGTCGCCCGGGAGGTCGGCCGGGTGGACCCGACCGGTGTCGGCGACGCGTTCCGTGCCGGCTTCCTCGCCGGGCTGACGTGGGAGCTGGACTTGCGCACCTGCGCCGAGATCGGCTCCATGCTGGCGACCTACGTGCTGGAGACCGTCGGCACGCAGGAATACGTGTTGCGCAAGCAGGACTTCCTGAACCGGCTCGGCGAGTCGTACGGCGACAAGACCGCCGCCACCGTCGAGCCGCTCCTGGCCTGCCCACGCGGCTGAGGGCGCGCCCGTGCCCGTCGAACCCGCCCCGAGCCGCTGGAACCTCGACGAGCAGCAGCAGGAGGATGTCGCCCAGGACCTCATCGCCGTGGGCGCCGACCTCCAACCGGGGACGTTGCTGGCGGCATACCGGGCGGGCATGTTCCCGATGGGCATCGGCGACGACGGGCGGCGACCCATCGGTTGGTGGTCACCGGTCCGCCGCGGTGTCCTGCTGCCAGGCGACTTCCACGTCTCACGTTCGCTGCGGCGGACGCGGCATCGGTTCCGGCTCACCTACAACACCGCGTTCACCGACGTGGTCGACGCCTGCGCCGACCCGTCCCGCTCGGGCCGCTGGATCACCCCCGACATACGGGCGGCATACGAACAGCTCCACCTGCTCGGCTGGGCCCATTCGGTGGAGACGTGGGACGGCGAAGGTCGGCTCGTCGGGGGACTGTACGGCGTCTGCACCGGAGGATTGTTCGCAGCGGAATCGATGTTTCATCGCGCGACCGATGCGGGCAAGGTCGCGGTGTGGGCGCTGACCGAACTCGTCTTCGGCGACGGCGACCCGCGCCGGCTCATCGACGTGCAGTGGCAGACCGGACACCTCGCCACCCTGGGTGTCCGGGAGATCCCGCGCCGCGAATACCTGCGCCGGGTGGCGGAGGCGGGGGAGACGCCGCTGCCGCCGTGCTGGGACGACCCAGTGGGCCACGACGGACCGTTCGACACCCTGTAGAGCCGGGATCCCCGGCTCCGCGGCGGCCGGACGGGTCGGCGGCCGGCGAGCGCTGTGCACCCGGCGGGCACCTTTTCGCCGAGTTGGTCGTTGGGACAGTCGAATTGATCAATCCCGAGGGCCTGCCCTGACGTCGACTTCGAATACGACTGGGATAGAGTCTGCATGTGCCCGGATCTGACAAACCCCTCGTGGAATCCGCGCGCCGTTCCCAGCCTGTTGGGCGACGGCGGCGCAGCAAGGTCGCCTTCGGAGGTCTGATAGCCGTCAGCGCGCTGCTGCTGACCGGCTGCACCCCCGTGGAGAAGCGCGGTTACCTACCCAAGGGCGTGACCAGCCTGAGCAAGCAGATCACCGATTTCTGGGTGTCTGCATGGGTCTGGGCGCTCGTGGTCGGCGTCATCACCTGGGCGATGATCATCTACTGCGTCATCCGCTACCGCCGCAAGAAGACCGATGTCGGCCTCCCGCCGCAGCTGGCCTACAACGTGCCGATCGAGATCCTCTTCACGGTCGTGCCGATCTTCATGGTCGCCGTCTTCTTCGGCAAGACCGTGCAGATGGAAAACAAGATGCTGGACACCAGCCAGAAGCCGGATGTCACGGTCAATGTGGTCGGCAAGCAGTGGTCCTGGGACTTCAACTACGTCAACGCGAAGGTCTACGACGCGGGCACCCAGGCCAACATGTCGGCGCCGAACCCGGAGAGCACCATCCCGACCCTCTACCTGCCGGTGGACAAGAAGGTGGAGTTCGTGCTCACCTCGCGGGACGTCATTCACTCCTTCTGGGTGATCCAGTTCCTGCAGAAGATGGACATGATCCCGGGCAAGGTCAACAAGTTCCAGGTCACTCCGACCGAGATCGGCACCTACCAGGGCAAGTGTGCCGAGCTGTGCGGTGCCTACCACTCACAGATGCTGTTCAACGTGAAGGTCGTCAGTCAGTCCGACTTCCAGAAGAAGATGCAGCAGTTGCGTGACCGGGGCAACGTCGGCTTCCTGTCCAATGCGCTGGTCCGGGACTCCTCGACGCTCGAGCAGCAGGCCCAGCAGAAGATGCAGCAGTACCTCCCCCCGGGGATCACTGGCTCTGACATCGTCACCGAAGGAGCGAAGTAATGGCCAGCATCGTCACGCCACGCGTCGGGGACGCCGGTGGCACCGGTGACGCGAACCCCACGACTCCTTCCGCGACCCGGCACCCGGGCCGCACGATCGTCAAGTGGATCACTGCCACCGACCACAAGGTGATCGGCAACCTCTACTTCATCACCTCGTTCGCCTTCTTCCTGATCGGCGGAGTGCTCGCGCTGATGATCCGCGCCGAGCTCGTCTCGCCGGGTCTGCAGATCGTGGACAACCCCGAGCAGTTCAACCAGCTGTTCACCATGCACGGCACCATCATGTTGTTGCTGTTCGCGACACCGCTGTTCGCCGGTTTCGCCAACGCGATCATGCCGCTGCAGATCGGTTCGCCGGACGTGGCGTTCCCGCGACTGAACATGTTCGCCTACTGGCTCTACCTGTTCGGCGGCCTGATCGCCAGCGCCGGCTTCCTCACCCCCCAGGGTGCGGCCGCGTTCGGCTGGTTCGCCTACGCACCGCTGTCCAACGCGACCTACAGCCCCGGTGTCGGTGGCAACCTGTGGGTGTTCGGTCTGGCGCTGGCCGGATTCGGCACGATCCTCGGCTCGGTCAACTTCATCACCACCATCGTGTGCATGCGCGCACCCGGTATGACGATGTTCCGGATGCCGATCTTCACCTGGGGTGTGCTGATCACCTCGATCCTGGTGCTCGTGGTCTTCCCGGTCCTCGCGGCGGCACTGTTCGGACTCGGCGCCGACCGGATCATGGGGGCGCACGTCTTCGACCCGCAGACCGCCGGAGCGATGCTGTGGGAGCACATGTTCTGGTTCTTCGGGCACCCCGAGGTCTACATCATCGCCCTGCCGTTCTTCGGCATCATCTCCGAGATCATCCCGGTCTTCTCCCGCAAGCCGGTGTTCGGCTACAAGACCCTGGTCTTTGCGACCATCGCGATCGCCGCTCTGTCGGTGAGCGTGTGGGCGCACCACATGTATGCGACCGGCCAAGTGCTGCTGCCATTCTTCGCGATCATGACGATGCTGATCGCGGTGCCCACGGGCGTGAAGTTCGTCAACTGGGTCGGCACCATGTACGGCGGGTCGCTCACCTTCGAAACACCCATGCTCTGGTCGGTCGGCTTCCTGGTGACCTTCCTGTTCGGTGGCCTCACCGGCGTCATCCTGGCCAGTCCCGCGCTGGACTTCCACCTGTCCGACTCCTACTTCGTGGTCGCGCACTTCCACTACGTGGTGTTCGGCACCGTCGTCTTCGCGATGTTCGCGGGCTGGTATTTCTGGTGGCCCAAGCTGACCGGCCGGATGCTCGACGAGAAGCTGGGCAAGCTGCACTTCTGGTTGCTGTTCATCGGTTTCCACACCACGTTCCTGATCCAGCACTGGCTGGGTGTCAAGGGCATGCCGCGCCGGTACGCCGACTACCTTCCCTCCGACGACTTCCAGTGGATGAACGACATCTCGTCGGTGGGCGCGCTGATCCTCGGCATCTCGATGCTGCCGTTCATCTACAACGTTTGGAAGACCTGGCGGACCGCGCCCAAGGTCGAGGTCGACGACCCGTGGGGCTACGGCGGATCCCTGGAATGGGCCACCTCCTGCCCGCCGCCGCGGCACAACTTCGACTCGATCCCGCGGATCCGCTCCGAGCGTCCCGCCTTCGACCTGCACCACCCGCAGGCGGCCTCGTGGACGGTCAAGGCGTCGGAGGACACGCTTGCTCAGCTGGTGGGTCCGGGCGACCGCGGCAACCAGTCGTTGGGTGACAAGCCCGGGAAGGGTGAGTGAATCTCGCCATGAAGGTTGAATTCAAACTCTTCGGCTTCCTCACCATCTTCTTCGTGGTGATGGGCACCATCTACGGGATCGCCACCTACTGGGAGGAGCCGGTCGGCTCCGTCGGGCTCTATCTCTCCGGTGCGCTGAGCGCACTGATCGGTGGCTTCTTCTGGTGGACCGGCCGCAAGATCGATCTGCGTCCGGACGACGATCCGATGGGCGAGCAGAACGACGTCGAGGGCGACTACGGATTCTTCAGCCCGCACTCGTGGTGGCCGCTGTTCCTCGGCGCCTCCCTGGCGATCATCGCTCTGGGTCTGGCGGTGGGCTGGTGGCTGGTCATGCTCGCCGTGCCGTTCGTCGCACTGGCCGCCATCGGCTGGGTCTTCGAGTACTTCCACGGAGAGCACTCCATCTGAGTCAGCACGAAGCGGCCCGTCATACACGATGTATGGCGGGCCGCTTCGCTGTGCAACCCAGTCGGCGACCGTTGCCGGTGATGCACGCCCGCACCCACCCCACCCGCGCACAGTCGGCGACCGTTGCTGCTTACGCACACCCACGCGGGCCACGCGACGCCCACCTGCGCCGCGCGGGACTCACCCCCAGCCGAGTTCATGCAGGCGCGCGTCGCTGATGCCGAAGTGATGGCCGATCTCGTGCAGCACGGTCACCCGGATCTGGTGCAGCAGCTGCTCACGCGTGTGGCAGTACCGGGTCAGCGGACCGCGGAAGATGTAGATGCGGTCCGGGAGTTGCCCTAGCCCGTAGCTGGAGTCGCGCTGGGTGAGCGGGACGCCGACGTAGAGGCCCAGCAGGCCGGGTACGCTGCCGGGCTCAGGTTCGTCCTCGACGCTGATCGCGACGTTGTCCAGGCGGTCCAGGAGGTCCTGCGGGATGGTGTCCAGAGCGTCCGCGACCGCGTCCTCGAACTGCTCCGTGCTGAGCTGGATCGGCATGGCTGCAGAGTAACCACCGTCGCCGAACGCGCAACGGCCGCGCTCACCGAGGTGGGTGAGCGCGGCCGGTGGGCGGGTTGAGTCTGCCGCCACAGGACCGGTTTTAGGGGGGTGTCGGGTGTCCCGAGGCGTGGGGCGCC